>NZ_AJVB01000306.1:0-4507 GCF_000278445.1 Rhodococcus sp. R1101 | reverse complement strand
CGGCGAGACTCGCGGAGACGATGAGCCCGAATCCGCCGTAACCGAGCGACGCGACCACATACAGCGCGAGACTCGCGGTCTGGGTGACGCCGCCGATCAGCAGGGCCTGGCGGCGGCCGCGCCGGAAACACAGCCATCCACCGAGCGCGGCGCCGCCCAGTGCGCCCGCCGACGACAACACGCCCTTGACCAGTGCGATCTGCCCGAGGGTCAGGCCGGAGTCGGACATGAACGGCCCCACCATCGCCGATCCCATCGAATCGCCGAACTTGAAACCGCCGATGAGCAGGATGAACGCGAGCATCCCGGGGCGGCGCAGACGTGCCCACCACGCGACGGTCATGCGGGTCGCACTCCTCGGCTCCTGATCCGGCGTGGCCGGTCGCTCCGTGCGCGGCAGCCGCCAGACCGGGATCGTCGTCAGCACCAGCAGGAAGGCCATCGCGAGGAACAGGCTGCGCCAGCCCGCGAGGGAGAACACCCACAGCAGCGCTCCCCCGCCGACGATCATCCCGATGCGGTACGCGCCGACCTGGATGCCGTTGCCGAGTCCGCGTTGTCTCGGTCCGAGCAGTTGTACGGCCAGGCCGTCGGTCGCGACGTCCTGCGTGGCCGACAGTGCGTTGACCACCGCGATGCCGACGAGCAGCCACCGCAGCGTCGACGACAGATCGAGGCACGCGAGGATCAACGACACCGCCGACGCCGCGAGCTGGAGCGAGAGCAGCCACTGCCGCCGGGTTCCGTAATGATCGACGTACGGCGCCCAGAGGAACTTCAGCGCCCACGGCGCGAACAGCACGCCGGTCGCGCTGATCGCGATCAGCGAGAAACCCGACTCGCGGAGTACCACCGGAAGCGCCTGGGTGAAGAACCCGTACGGCAGGCCCTGCGCGAAGTACAGGGCGGCCAGCAGCGCGAGCGTGCCGGTCGGGATGCCGAGCCGGGCCGGTGCAGTCATGCGGACATGGTGGCAGAACGGTGTCGGCCGTCCCCGGCAGGCGTGCACGAGACGCTGCGCCGCTTCCCGGACGCATCCCCGCAGCACCGTCCCTCACCCGAGGCGCAACCCGTTCCCGGTTCGATGGGAGGATGGGGCACGTGCCGATGTCCTCGCCGTTGCCCGTCAGGAACGGGGTCGGGCCCACGCGATTGCGTGTTCCCACCTCCGGCCCGTGGGCGACGGTCGCCGAGTACGTCGTCGCACGGTTCGACCACCTGGACGCCGACGATCTCTACCGCCGCTTCGACACCGGCGAGATCGTGGGGATCGACGGAGAACCGATCGGCCGGAGCACCGAGCTCGGAGCGCACCGATTCGTCTGGTACTACCGCGATCTGCCCGTCGAGGAACCGGTGCCGTTCCACGAGGAGATCCTGCATATCGACGACGACCTCGTCGTCGTCGACAAACCGCACTTCCTGCCGACCACGCCGGGTGGACGGTATCTGCGCGAGTCGGCGCTCGTCCGGCTACGGACCCGTCTCGACAACCCGGATCTGACACCGATCCACCGCCTCGACCGGGCGACCGCCGGACTGGTGATGTTCTCGGCCCGGCCCGCAACCCGCGGCGCCTACCAGTCACTGTTCGAGAAGCGCCGGGTCACCAAGGTGTACGAGGCGGTATCGGCTCTTCCGGCGGAGTGGGATCCGGCAGCGCCGCGGATCGCCGGACGTCCGGTACCCGTGCTGTACCGCAATCACATCGAGGCGCGCCGCGGCGAGCTGCGCGTCGTCGTCGACGACACCCGCGAACCCAACTCCGAGACGCTGCTCGAGGTGCTCGGGTCGGGCGTGAGCAGATCGGGACGAACCGTTCTGCACACCCTTCTCCGCCCGCACACCGGCCGCATGCACCAGCTGCGCGTGCATCTGGCGGCGCTCGGCATCGGAATCCTCGGCGACCACTGGTATCCCGTCCTGCTGCCGGAGACACCGGACGACCATTCGCTCCCGCTCCAACTCCTCGCGCGGGAACTGGAATTCGTCGACCCCCTGTCGGGCGCCGAACGCCGGTTCGTCACGCGGCGCATCCTGGACGAAGCGCCGGTTTCGGAGGGCTGAGGGCGGTCGAGCGGATTCCTGCTCGATCCTCCGAAAGATCCGACGTGCCCGGCTCCACGAAATACGCTGGTAGGCATGACCAAGGTCGTCGACGGTTACCTCCGGTCACCACTGTCGGGCATCGCACCGTGGATCCTCATGTCCGTCCTGTCTGCCCCGGGACGGTTCGAAGAAGCGGTGTGTTTCGCTCTCGGTCTCGTCCTGTTGACGATGTGGGCAGGCATGCGCCGCGGCGTGAAGATTCACGCCCTCGATGTGTTCGGCGCGGCGTTCTTCGTCGTGCTGGCCGCGGTAGGCCTGATCGCATCGGACGGGGTGATCGACTGGATGGAGATCTGGGCCGGTGAACTCACCAACATCGCGCTCGCTGTGTTCGTCTTCACCACCCTGATCGCGCGCAGGCCGTTCACCCTTCCTTATGCGAAGGAGGAGACGCCCCAGGACTACTGGACGTCTCCTCTGTTCATGAAGATCAACTATGTGATTTCCGCGGTCTGGGCGGGTGCGTTCACCTTCTCCGCCATCGTCGGGCTCATCGGTGACGCCGTGATGCGCGACCCGGGCAACTTCTGGACCGGTTGGGTGCTCCAGCTCGCGGCGATCTTCTTCGCGGTCTCCTTCACCGAGTTCTATCCGGACTACGCCGGCGCGAAGTTCGCGGCGACGCAGGGTGAGTCCGAACCTGCCCCGTCCATCCTGAAGCTGATCGACTGGTTGCCGACTTTCGTGCTGGTCGCAGGGATCTTCGGGTGGGTCACCGATTCGGTACCCGACGCCGTCGGAATAGGCATGATCGTCGTCGGCATCATCGGAAGCGCGGTGCTCGGCAGACTGTCACCGAAGACCCGAGAAAGCCTCCACCTGACGCGGTGCCCCGACACCCGGGGCGTGTGGATTGTGTCGTGTCCGATCCGATTCGGATCAGCGACGAGCGGAGCGTACCGGTCTCGATGTCAGTGGCGGTGTGTACCGTCGGCCCAGTGGCAGCGAACAGGACGCGAGGACCTCGCGTCCTGATGATGTGCGGGCCGGCCGGTGCCGGCAAGACCACCTACGCCAAGCGCCTGGAGCACGAGGGCTGGACGCGTTTGTCATATGAGGTGGAGTTCTGGCATCGCGGGATCACGACGATGCCCTCCGCCGACGTCGTTGCCGAGGTGGCGGCAGATCTGAAGGCGCGCTTGCTGCGCCTTGTCGCGGCGGGAAACGATGTCGTGCTCGACTTCGGATTCTGGTTCCGGCGACAACATGACGAGTTCCGCACACTGCTCGCACCGCAGGGCATCGTGCCGGAGACCGTGTACATCGCGACGGATCTCGAGACCATCCTGGGCCGGCTCGGCGACCGGCACGGGAGGTGGGCGGACGATTGGCCGCTGACCGAGCGGACGGCGACGGAGTACTTCGAGCGGTTCGAACCTCCGACGTCGGAGGAGGGACCGCTCGAAGTAATTCGCTGGGGCGTGGCCCGCGCGGAATGACGCTCTGCTGCTTCCTCACCCGGTGCACCCCGGACGAAGCGCAGATGTGGGGAAGCTGAGCGCATTCGGGCGAATTCTCATGTCCGTCCTGTCGGCTCCGGGCCGGTTCGGCGGCCGTCGAGCACGACCGGCCGGCCCAGCATGCTGTGCAACGTCCACCCCGCAACCAGTCCCAGCGCGAGCATGAGTACCCCACTGATCGTGGCATGCCCGGGGATGTCGGCGAGATCGTGTGGCACCACCGTCAGCACCAGCGTGTACGTCCCTATCGAGAAGAAGGGCGCACCGGCAAACCATACGCACACCGCCGCCGATGTGTTCCCGCGCCGCTGGACGTAGGCGAGGGACGGCACGATCGCAACAGCCGCCACGATCAGAGTCGCGTCGGCGACACCCGTGCCACCGAAACCCGACTCGACGAAACCCATGATCTTCGAGGCGATGACACCACAGGCGAGTGTGGCTGCGACGAGCAGTATGCGGCCGTCGCCGGAGGCACGACGGATTCGAGGCACGTAGTGGGCGCGTGCATCGAGTGCGAAGTTCGTGAGCAGCGAGACGCCGAGCGCGAAGAAGCCTGCGTAGACCACAGACCACACCCAGGTTTCGAGTACGACGGGTTCCTCCGCCGGCGCGGTCGCGTCGACTCCGAGCGCGAGCTGTACGGGCAGACCGACGACGATGACCGCGAGGAAACCGGATGCGATCCACATCGGCACCAGGATCACCACGTCCGGAACGCGCCGGCGCCACGACGCGATGAACGCGACCGCGAGGAACACGGCGTACGAGTCCATCGCCGCCGTACCCAGATTCATGACCCACATCGTGGTGCCCCACTCCGTCGCGGCAGGACCGAGACCTACATCGAAGCCGCTCAGCCAGGACAGTTTCAGAGCGAGATAGGGCAGGCAGGCCAGGATCGACACGGCTGTCAGGACTCGCTGTATCGGGACGGG
>NZ_AJVB01000305.1:0-4527 GCF_000278445.1 Rhodococcus sp. R1101 | reverse complement strand
AGCAGCAGGCTCACGTTCTGGTGCGGGATGGCGTCGTCGATGACGGCGCGGACGAGGAAGGGCGTCGCGAGGGAGATCACCGACGACGCGACGATGAGCGCGACGACGAGGGCGATCTTCCACCGGTGGGGCGCGAAGAGGGCGCCGATGCGGCGCAGGCTCACCGGGGATTCGCGGAGCTGGTCGAGGTCCTTCTTGTCGAGCTTGCCTCGACGGCCGGGTCTGCCGCCGAGCGTGGGTGGGGGCTGCATCATGTGCGCCACCTCGATTCGTGGTTCGTGACTCGTACTTGTTGAGGTTGCCTCATTGAGTGGCAACCGTCAAGTGAGGTACTGTGGCCACTATGTCGGATTCACCCGTCGCGCTGCGCGATCTTCTCCTCACCACCACGCGTACGCTGCGCCGACGCTGGCACGACCTCCTCCGGCCGTGGGGGTTGTCACCCCACGAGTACCGGGCGCTCGACGTCATCGGACGCGCCGACGACCCCATCCGCCTCGGCGTCGTGGCCAAGGAACTGCGCATCGTCCCCCGCTCGGCCACCGAGGTGGTCGATCGCCTCGAGTCGCGGGGCCTCACCGAGCGGCTCCCCGATCCCGCCGACCGGCGTGCGGTCTGCGTGCGGCTGACGGACGAGGGCCGCAAGGTCCGGGCCGAGCTGGCCTCCGCCCGCGATGCCGACGCCGTCGCGATGCTCGACCGACTCGACGCCGAGGAGCGTGCGCGACTGTCCGAGCTGCTGCACAAACTCGTCGACGACCGGCCGCACTGAATTCTCTCCGGCCCGGGCACTCACATTTCCGTCGTCGACGACGTCTTCTCTACGAGTATGTCCGTGCCCGTGCGTCCGCGCCGATCGAGGAGAGCCCGTGGAGACCATCGACAGCCTGCAGTCTCGCGTCGACGCGTTCGCGTGGCCGGAACTGGCGCAAGAGCTCGACGAGAACGGTTGCGTCCTCACCGGGCCGCTGCTGAGCGACGACGAATGCGCCGAACTCGCCGCCCTGTGGGACGACGACGCCTGCTTCCGCACCACGGTCGACATGAGCCGCTACCGATACGGACACGGCACCTACAAGTACTTCGGCCCACCCGTCCCCGACACCGTCGCGTGCCTGCGTTCGGCGTTCTACCGTCGGCTGCTCGGCGTCGCGCGCTCATGGGCCGAACGCCTCGGCGATCCCGCACCCTGGCCCGACGACTTCGACGACTGGCTCGGCATGTGCCACGCGGCCGGCCAGACCGACCCCACCCCACTGATGCTGCGCTACACCGCCGGCGACTGGAACGCTCTGCATCGCGATCTCTACGGCGACCTCGTGTTCCCACTGCAGGTCGTGATCGGGCTCGACCGAGCGGGCATCGACTACACCGGCGGCGAGTTCCTGCTGGTCGAACAACGGCCCCGCGCGCAGTCGCGAGGCACCGTCACCGTGCTCGAGCGAGGTCACGCCCTGATCTTCACCACCCGCGACCGGCCGATCCGCTCTGCGCGCGGATGGTCGCGGGCGCCGGTCCGGCACGGCGTGAGCACTGTCCGATCGGGCCTGCGTCGCACACTCGGCCTGGTGCTGCACGACGCGGCCTGAGCATCCTCGGTGCTGCCCGACGCGACCTACCCCGTCAGCGTTCGGAGAACCGCCGCGGATCGTCCACGAGCATCGTGGCGATCTGCTCCTCGGTCACGCCCCGGCACCGTCCGCGGCGGGGCACCGATTTCACGAATCGGTGGGGGCCGACTCTTCGAGCGCTTGCCGGTAACGGCGCATGCCGCGCAGCCACCGGTCGTAGTCGGTGCCCTTGTTCCGGTACATCTCGAGGACCTCCGGGTGGGGGAGGATCAGGAAGTGCTCCTCCTCCATCGCGGCGAACACCGTCTCCGCGACGTCCGCGGGTTCGAGAACCGCACCGGCGGTCGTGACGGCCCGGGTGGCGAGTTCACCGAGTGCGTGCCCGGATGCGTCCCCCGAATACAACAGGGGCGTGTTCACCCCCATCGGGCACAGGCAGCTCACCCGTACGCCTTTGTCGCCGTAGGTCACCGACAGCCATTCGGCGAATCCGACGGCCGCGTGCTTGGTGACCGAGTAGGTGGCCGAGCCGATCTGCGTGAGCAGGCCGGCCGCCGAGGCCGTGCTGACGAAATAGCCTTCGCCGCGTTCGACCCATCGGGGTACCAGGAGCCGCGCCGCCCGGATGTGCGCGCGCAGGTTGACGTCGAAGGACTGCTCCCACACCGAGTCCTCGATCTCCAGACCGGGCACACCGGTGACACCCGCGTTCGCGAAGTACAGGTCCACGGGACCGAACTCCGATTCGGCCCGCTCGACGAGCCCGCGGATATGTTCCTCGTCGGAGACGTCCGCCGCCACCGCGACCGCGCTGCCCGGCGTCGCCTCCTCGAGCTTCGCGACGACACGCTGCGCGGCATGTTCGTCGAGGTCGGCGACCACCACTCGCGCGCCCCGCTCGACGAGTCCGGCAGCAATGGCGCCGCCGATTCCGCCGCCCCCTCCGGTCACGACGGCCACTTTTCCTTCGACCTTCACCGGCTGCTACCTCCCCGTCGAGTCGCAGTGCCGCTCGGTGCGGCACAGTTGGTACGGAACCTGTCTACACGTACCGCCCACACGCACGGAGGTCGAACACCCGGGATGGACGAATTGTTCTCCGTCTCCCGGCCGCGGCGCACGATTGCGCCGGGCGCCGTCCACGTGCCCGACTGGCTCGACCCGGACGAACAGCGCGAACTCGTCGAGTTGTGTCGTGAGTGGGCGCGCCCACCGGCGCCGATGCGGCACACACTGCTACCGGGTGGCGGACGGATGTCGGTGAGCACGGTGTGCCTCGGATGGCACTGGTCGCCGTACCGCTCACCCGCACCGCGGTCGACGTCGACGACGCTGCCGTACCGCCGCTTCCCGACCGACTCGTCGAACTCGGACGGCGTGCCGTTGCCGATGCCTACGACGATCCGGCGGCCGGGAACGAGTACGAACCCGATACCGCCCTGATCAATTTCTACGACCGCGACGCCCGGATGGGCATGCATCAGGACAAGGACGAACGGGTCAGCGCGCCGATCGTGTCGCTCAGTTTCGGGGACGCGTGCCTGTTCCGGTTCGGAACCAGCGAGTCGCGCGGCCGGCCGTACACCGATGTGCGTCTCGAATCGGGCGACCTGTTCGTGTTCGGAGGGCCATCGCGGTTCGCCTATCACGGTGTGCCCGTCGTGTACCCCGACACCGGAAGCGCCCGCTGCGGACTCGCCACCGGACGCCTCAACATCACCCTGCGAAGCACGGGACTCGAGTGACGATGCATCCATAATTCCGAACGGTCGGTCTGTGACTTTGTAACCGACTACACTCGACGTAGCGAGTTTCCGGCGAGAAATGCGTCGAATCGGACAATGCTCTCGTTCGGCAACCATCGGTGTCGGGGTCGATCACAGGAGACTGTCATGTCCCGCTTCGGTTGTTCACGTCGCCTCCCGGCGATCGTCGCCGGACTCGCACTCGGAGTGGCAGGCCCTGCCGTCGCTGCCGCCACTGCCGGTGCGGAGACCTTCCGCCCGTGCCCCGAACGGTTCGTCCTCGCGGTCGACGGAACCCGCAACATCGATTCTCCCGATTCGATCGATCCCGATTCACCCCTCGCGAAGATCTCGGCGCGCTATGCGGCACCCGGCACCGTGATCGAGCACATCCGCTATCCCGCCGTCGTGGTGCCGGTGCCCGAATCGGGTTCGAGCGAGGGCTCCGGACGTCTCGCCTACGACGAATCCAAGAGGATCGGCCATCAGCGACTGCGTGAGACGATCACCGTCCGGCACGGCTCGTGCCCCGACAGTGAACTCGTCGTCCTCGGCTACTCGCAGGGCGCCTCGATCGCCGGCGACGTCCTCGCCGAGATCGCGTCCGACGACTCGGTGCCGCCGGATCGCATCAGCGGTGTGCTGTATTCCGATCCGCGAGACACCCGGGGTGTGGAGACCCTGTTTCCCGGTGAGGTCGCACCGGGTATCACGCTCGGCGGCGGCCGCGACGATTTCGGCACGATCGCCGTCGAACGGGTCTGCATCGAGGGCGACGCGGTCTGCGACGGCGTGACCCCGGAGGAGAGCGAAGGATGGTTGCTCGAGAACGTCACCGGCTACCTGAAGCTGCACACCACCTACCCCGACTATCAACCGTGAGGAGAGGGGTGGGCGAACCGGTTGGGTATCGTCGATTCATGAGCGTCGAGTCCCCGGCCACCCATCTTCCTGCTTCCGGCGATGATCCTCTCGCGCTGGAGCGGCAGGTGTGTTTCGCGCTCGCCGTGGCGAACCGCGCCGTGCTCGCGGTCTACCGGCCGATCCTCGACAGGCTCGGCCTGACCCACCCGCAGTATCTGGTGATGCTCGCCCTGTGGGAGGACTCGCCGGTGACGAGCAAGCAGGTCGGGCAGTTGCTCCAGCTCGACTCCCCACCCTCTCGCCGCTGCTCAAGCGGCTCGAGTCGCTGGGTCTGATCACCCGTCGGC
>NZ_AJVB01000304.1:0-4535 GCF_000278445.1 Rhodococcus sp. R1101 | reverse complement strand
GTGCCGTTGGCCCGTTCGACGGCTTCGTCGAGGTCACGAACCGGATCGACGACGACCGTCGGCCCGAACGTTTCCTCCTGAACAGCGGGGGAGTCGTCCGGCACGTCCTTCAGGATGACGGGTTCGATGTATCGCTCCCGGACCGAATCGAGACTGCCCATGACGGCCGTTGCACCGTGGTCCAGCGCGTCGCGGAGGTGGCGTCGCACCACCTCGACCTGCCGCGGCAACGTCATCGGACCGTAGGTGGCAGTGTCCTCGGGGCCTGGTCGGGCGCGGGAGAGGGCGGCGGCGAGTGTGTCGACGAACTGCTGGTATACCGCTTCGGCGACATAGATTCGTTCGACACTCGCGCATGCTTGTCCTGCGTTCAGGACCGTGCCGAACGCAGCGGCTTCCGCTGCCTTGTCGAGGTCGGCATCCTCGGCGACGATCACAGCGTCCTTACCGCCGCACTCGGCGACCATGGGCGTCAGCGTCTCGGCGCATACGGCCATCACCTTGCGTGCGGTGGCACCGGAACCGGTGAAGGCGATCTTGTCGACGCCTGCCCGCGCAAGCGAAGTACCCGTGTCGCCGAAACCTGTGATCACCTGGAGAACCGGATGGCCGGGAGCGACGGAGTTCCAAGTCTTCTCGAACCACATGCCGACACCCGGTGTCAGTTCGGACGGCTTGAATACCACAGCGTTACCCGCAGCGAGAGCGTACGAGATCGACCCCATCGGCGTGAAGGCAGGGAAGTTCCACGGACCGATGACCCCGACGACACCGAGGGGCAGGTACTCGAGGATCGCCTTCTGGTTCATCGACGGCAGGGCGGAGGAAACGCGCCGGGGCCCCAGAACTTTCGAGGCGTTCCGTGCGGCCCAGTCGAGGTGCTCGACGGTGAGCATCACTTCGATGAATCCGTCGTCGTGCGGTTTTCCGGTCTCGGCGGAGATGAGTGAAGCCAATGAATCTGCCTCACCGGCAATGGCTTTCTTGAACTCGAGGAGGGCTTCGCGTCGACCTCGGAAACCGATCTCGTCCCACCACCGTGCGGCGGAGCGGGCACGCTCGGCGGCCCCGGAAACCTCTGTGGCGTTGGTGATGCGATACATGCCCAGGGCGGTCCCGTCGCGCGGATCGACACTGGTGAACATGTTGTCGGACTCGGTGGCGTCGGACAACGCGGGCGCTTCGATGTCGTGTCTCATGGCGAACGCATCTTTCGTCGAGATCACGTCGGACCGAGCGGCGTGGTCGGGTGAGTGGATTCTCGATGGGCGCCGAAAGAAGCGTATCCCCGCAGTTCGCAGACAGTCCAGACGGCGTGCCCGAAACAGATGTGTGTGGCCTCGACCCCGGATAGCGGGGTCGGATCCACATAAGTCGCGTCAGGCCGGCACCGCCCCGTTTCTTGCGCGCCACGATCAACCCGGCCGCCCTTGTGGCACCCCGAGAGCCGGACGTACGGTTGATGGGTCCAAAGCAACCCTGGGTCGGTAATAGTGGGGTTCGACGATGGAACAGTATGTTTTCGCGCCGAAATGCGCGTCGTCACCCCAGCGCCAGGTAGTGCCGGCAGGAGGAGACGCTCATGACCTACACGACCGGCGGTGACGTCGGGACCCTGCGAACCACGATGGCGGGGCCGGTTCTCGGTCCCGACGATGCGGGCTATGACGAGGCGCGGCGGGTGTGGAACGCCGACATCGATCGTCACCCGGCCATGATCGCGAGATGTCGTGACACCGCCGACGTGGTGGCGGCGGTTGCCTTCGCGACCGAGCACGCGATGGAGATCGCTGTACGCGGGGGAGCGCACAGCACCGCGGGTTCCTCGGTTCTCGACGACGGCCTGGTGATAGACCTCGGCCCGATCAACCACGTAGCTGTCGATCCGGATACCAGGCGGGTGCGGGTCGGGGCCGGCGCGCTGCTGAGTGATCTCGATGCCGCTACCCAAGCCCACGGGCTGGCCGTCCCGGCCGGGCTGATCAGTCACACCGGGGTTGCGGGACTGACCCTCGGCGGGGGGATGGGCTGGCTTACCCGTCAAGCCGGGTTGAGCATCGACAACCTCGTCTCCGCCGAGGTAGTCACTGCCGACGGCCGGATCCTGCGGACCTCCGCGGACGAGTACCCGGATCTGTTCTGGGCGATCCGCGGAGGCGGAGGAAACTTCGGTGTCGTGACCGAGTTCGAGTTCCGCCTGCACGAGGTAGGACCGGTCGTACAGTTCGGGATGCTGTTCTGGGGGCTGGACCAGGGCGCCGAGGTGCTGCGACTCGCCCGGGAGGTCATCGACACGCTGCCGCGCGAACTCAACATCGTGATCGCAGGACTCAACGCCCCGCCGGCTCCCTTCGTGCCCGAGAAGTACCACTTCCAGCCCGGCTACGCCCTCGTCGTGACCGGTTTCGGAACACCGCAGACACACCACGACCTCCTGGCACGGATTCGCGACACGCTCCCGCCGCTGTTCGAGTTCGTCACCCCGATGCCTTACGTCGACTTGCAGCGGCTCCTCGACGAGAGCACCGCGTGGGGCCTGTACTGCTACGACAAGAGCTGCTATCTCGAAGCCCTCACCGACGAAGCGATCGCCGTGGTCACCGAGCATCTGCCCAGGAAGAACTCGCCGCTGTCGATGATGTTGTTCTACCGGCTGGACGAGGCGTACTGCGAAGCCGGGGACGACGACACCGCCTTCGGTGGGGGACGCACCCCTCGCTTCGCCGCCTTCCTGGCCGGTGTCTGTCCCACTTCCGACCTGCTGCCGGCCGAGCGCACCTGGGTCCGTTCCCTCTGGCAGGCTCTGCGCCCGCATTCGGTCGGGATCGGTTCCTACGTGAACGCGATGAGCGAGTTCGAGCAGGAGCAGGTGCAGGCCACCTACGGCCTCACCAAGTACGCGCGCTTGGTCGAGATCAAGAGAAAGTACGATCCGGACAACGTTTTTCACCGCAACGCCAACATCGAACCCCGTGGTGATCACGCCTGATCGAGGCCTCATGGTGCCATCGTCCTGCCGCTCTCAGGACAAGCCGAGGTCGATGGCCGCGAGCCCCGCTTGGGTACGGTTGTGGACGTCGAGCTTGGTGTACAGGTGCTCGACGTGATTGCGGGTCGTCTTGTGCGCGATGCCCAGCTCGTCGGCGATCTGCCGGTTCGAGTATCCCAGAGCGACGAGTCTGAGGACTTCCACCTCACGCCCCGTCAATCCCGCAGGCCAGGGGGCACGGCGCTTCGTCGGGTGTCCGGCCGCGATCAGCACGGCCTCGACGGCTTCGGTGTCGAATCGACCGGCTTCCGCGTCACGGCACATCCGGGCTGCGGCAGTCTCGGCCGTCAGTGCCCTGCGGTGCGGCCGAGGTTCTCGTAGGCGCTGGTAGGTTTCTGCGGCGGCGAGGATTCGCGCCGTCGCGCCCAGGTCGGCGGCCCGGAGCCCACCGGGATAGCCGGAACCGTCGAGTCGCTCTCGGTGCGTCACAGCGACGGCGACGACGGACTCCAACCCACCGACGCGGCTGAGGATCCGTCCGGTCAGATACGGGTACAAGCGGAGCCGTTCCCATTCCGCCGTGGTGAGCGGATCGATCTTCTCCCAGATCTGGTTGGGCACACCCATCCGTCCCAGTCCGTGCACGAGCCCGGCGCGGTAGAGGAGTTCGACCTCGGCGACCGGAAGCCCGCGATGCCGGCCCGCTGCCGCCGCCAGATCCGCGACGCGCCGCGAATGTCCCAGTAGATATGGACATTTGAGGTCGACGAAATCTGCCATTGCGCGCAGCATCTCGTCCAGTTCGGGCTTGCTCACTGTGTAATCCCGATCGGATGCCTGGGCCAGCGCCGCCGACCACGCGTCCTGTTCGAGCACTCCCGTGGTGATCGCGTCGACAGCGTCGACGAAGACCTGCACCACGTGGGGTCCGAACTGGGTTCCGCTGCGCGCACGAGCAACAGCGCCCGCCTGTGCCGGCCCACCGAGCCGTAGGTGCACTTCGGCCACGTCGGCCAGGTGCACGATCTGCATCTCGACGGGAATCTCGTCGCCGCGCGCGCCCGAAGGTAGCCCTGCGCCGTCCCAGCGCTCGAAGGTGAAGGCGAGCATCGATCCCACCTCCGGATCCAGGCCGACCCGATCGGAGAGGACACTCGCGGACCCGCAGTGGGACCGGATGAGTTCGGACATCTGCCGCCGCGCGGTGAACAGGAAGGCCGTGGCATGGAGGAATCGCTCCGTGTGAGGCAGTCCCCGCCCGACATGACTCATCAGTAGCCGTAGGAACGGTAATCCCGTCATGTCCACCGCGTAGGTGTCGGCGCGGAAGGTGATGTCGTCGCCGAACATCCGTGCCAGTTCGTGCGAATCGGCGTGGCATCCGATCCACGCGACCAGATCGGCGTAGAACACCACGTCGCGCTGATCTGCAGTCAACTCCATCCGGTCGGCGATACGCGTGGCGATCACGGCCGAGCGCAGCATGTGCTCCATCGGCTGACCGAGACCCAGATCGATCGCGAGGGACAGCGCGGCGACCAGTTCC
>NZ_AJVB01000303.1:0-4540 GCF_000278445.1 Rhodococcus sp. R1101 | reverse complement strand
CGTCGATCGGCACGCACATGCCGCCCGGCATGTACGGCGACGCGAGCCACGTGTCCTGATCCTCGCCCCAGACCTCCTGCTGGACCCGGGGGTCGGCGAACGCGAGCTGCCAGGGGTGCACGCCCACGATGCCGTGGACCCAGCCCGCCGACGGGTTGATCGACGCCATCCGCATGACGGTCTCCGCGAACTCGCGCGGGTGGGCCTCGAGGCCTCCGTGTTCCTTGGGCTGCAGCATGCGGATGCAGCCGGCCTCCTTCATGCGCTTGGCGGTCGCGTCGGCGACCTTGCCGATCCGCTCGGCCTCGATGCCTTCGACGAAGATGTCGTCGGCGGCGGCCTCGATACGGGCCAGGACTTCGTAGCTCATGCTGACTTTCCTTCTGGTGGGTGTGGTTCTGCGCGGCGAGGGACTAGGACGCCGTGGCAGAACCCTCGGCCTGCTTCGCGATGTTCTCCGCGACCTCCTTCTGCCAGCTCGCGACCGCCCGGGTGGTGTCGATCTCGAACTCGAAGCGCTTGGTCATGTCCTCGGTGACGTCCTCGACGTCGACGTAGAACTGCTGGTACCAGCGGCGCAACTGGTACACCGGGCCGTCCTCCTCGGACAGCAGCGGGTTGTCGATGGGTGCCTTGTTCTTCCAGATCTCGACGTCCTGCTCGAAACCCAGCTGCACACCCTCGGCGAACTGCGCGGCCATGCCGGCCGACGCCTCGTCGGACAGACCCGGCAGCTTCTTGACGATCGCCCCGTACTGCAGCACGAACTCGTCGTTGCTCACCGGGTAGTGACAGTTGATGAGGACCGTCTCGATGGTCTGGCCGTTGGCATCGGATTCGAGCCAGTCGATCATGTACGACGGACCGAAGTACGATGCCTCCGAACGCAGCTCGGCGTTGGGGTCGTCGTAGTTGGTGCCGGAGATGACGTCCTCCCGGCCGGTGGAGTGCATGTACTGCGTGGCGATGTGGCCTTCGAAGACGTTCTTGAAGTAACGCGGGAACGAGTAGTGGATGTAGAAGAAGTGCGCCATGTCGACGACGTTGTCGACGATCTCGCGGCAGTGCGAGCCCTTGATGCGCAGAGTCTTCCAGCTCCAGTCCGTCCACTCGTCGGTGCCGTAGCCCGCGATCTCGGGGATCGTGACGTCGGCCGGCGGCGGGTTGCCCTGCGGGTCGTTCCACACGTAGAGCTGACCGTTGCGCTCGAGCGTCGTCCACGCGCGGGTCTTGGCGATCGGCGGCACGCGGCGGGCGTAGGGAATGTCGGTGCATCTGCCCTTACCGTTCCAGCGCCAGTCGTGAAACGGACACGCGATGGAGTCACCCTTGATCTCACCGCGGCTCAGGTCACCGCCCATGTGCCGGCAGTAGGCGTCGAGGACGTTGAGTTGTCCCTTGCTGTCGGCGAAGACGACGAGCTTGGTGCCGAAGGCCTCGATGGAGTGCGGCTTGCCGTCCTGGAAGTCGCGGAGGAGACCGAGACAGTGCCAGCCGCGCGCGAAGCGGGTGGGGGCTGCCGCGGCTTCGATCTCGCGGACCTCGATGTCGTCGTCCGAGACTGCCGGGGTTGCGTCGAGAGACATGAATTCCTCCGTACCGTCATGGGGGAGAGATATGTGATCTGCCTCATAGAACTCATCGGCGTGTCGCAGGGAAACAGTTCCTCCCGCTGGATGGAACGCGAAGAACCGGAGGCTCGGGCGCGTCCCTCCCGCCACGCGGGAGAAACCCTCCCGAACGCGAGTCCCCGCTGGTTAGCGTCACCTCACGGCAAGCCACGTCGGAAGGAAACACGGATCGTGCGGACGACAGCAGGTGCACCATGCGGATGACGGGGAAGACCGTACTGATCACGGGTGCGGGAGGTGGGCTCGGTCGCGCGTGCGCGACACGGCTGGCCGAGGAAGGCGCCGACATCGTCGCGCTGGATCTGCCGGGCGGTCGCACCGAGCCCGCATTGGCCGAAACTGCCCGACTCGTGCGGGCCACGGGGCGCCGGATCGTCACCGGAACCGCGGACGTCCGCGACTTCGGCGCGGTGGTCGCGGCGGTGCGGTCCGGAGTGTCCGAACTCGGGCCGCTCGACGTCGTGGTCGCCAACGCCGGCATCAGTGACAATCCGGGACCGTCCTGGGAGATCGACGACGAGATCTGGAACCGGTCGATCGACGTCAACCTCACCGGCACCTGGCACACCGTCAAGGCCGGTGTCGCCGAACTCGATCCCGCCGGGGGCTCGGTGATCATCGTCAGTTCCACCGCCGCGATCAAGGCCGTACCGGGGGCGTCGCACTACTCGGCGGCGAAGCACGCGGTCACGGGCCTGGCCAAGACCCTCGCCAACGAACTCGGGTCACGGACGATCCGCGTCAACACGGTCCACCCGGGTGCGGCGGCGACGCCGATGACGCTCAATCCCGCGACCTTCGCGCGGCTGCGCCCCGACCTCGAAGCTCCCACCGCCGACGACGCCGCCGAGGTGCTGTCGAGGAAGACGGTCCTGCGCGTGCCGTGGGTCGAACCGGTCGACGTGAGCAATGCGGTGTTGTTCCTGGCATCGGACGAATCCCGGTACGTCACCGGCCTGCAGATGATCGTCGACGGCGGTCTGACCCAGAAGGTGGCCTGATGAGTGGACGCCTGGCACGGAAGGTCGCGCTGATCACCGGTGCGGCACGAGGTATGGGACGCGCCCAGGCCGTGCGGTTCGCGCAGGAGGGCGCCGACATCGTCGCCGTCGACGTGTGCGCACCGGTCGAACATGCGACCACTCCCGGTGCGTCACCCCACGATCTCGCCGAGACCGTGCGACTGGTGGAATCGCTCGGCCGGAAGATCTGTCCCTTCGAGGTGGACGTGCGCGATCAGCCGTCGCTCGACGATGCGGTGGCGCAGGCGGTCGCAACGCTCGGCCGGCTGGACGTCGTGTGCGCGACGGCGGGGATCAGCTCCTCGGGCCGGGCGACGGAGATGGACACCGAACGCTGGCAGACCATGCTCGACGTCAACCTGACCGGCGTGTGGCGCACGTGCAAGGCGGCCATCCCCCACATCCTGGACGGCGGCCGCGGAGGTTCGATCGTGCTGATCAGCTCCATCGCCGGCCTTCGTGGACTCGTGAGTGTCGGCCATTACACCGCTGCCAAACACGGTGTCGTGGGCCTGATGAAATCGCTCGCGAACGAGCTTGCGCCGCACCGGGTGCGGGTCAACACGATCCACCCCGCCAACACCCGGACCCCGATGGTCGAGAACCCGGCCACGATGCGCACCTTCTGCCCGGGTGCCGAGGACCCGACACGGGAACAATTCGAGGCGGCCCTGCAATCGATGCATCTGCTTCCGGTGCCGTTGATCGAACCCGAGGACATCGCGAACGCGAGCCTGTTCCTCGCATCCGAGGAATCCCGCTACATCACCGGTGTCACTCTGCCCGTCGACGCCGGCCACTGCGCGAAATAGGAGGCACCGTGCGATTCGGGGATCTTGCGGGCGGCACCGCTGTCGTGACCGGAGCCGGCAGCGGCATCGGGGAGAGCGCGGCCCGCCGGGCCACCGAACTCGGCATGAACGTGGTGCTCGCGGACGTCTCCGCCCACCGTGCCGAGACGGTCGCGGCGAAGCTGCGAGCCGACGGGCACACGGCGCTGGTGATCCCGACCGACGTCCGTGATGCGGCCGCGGTGGATGCCCTCGCGGACGCGGTGTACTCCGAATTCGGTTCGGTGTCGGTGCTTCTCAACAATGCGGGGCTGGAATCTCTCGGTTTCACGTGGGAGGTTCCCGCCGACGAGTGGCGCCGGGTGATCGACGTCAATCTGCTGGGTGTCTTCCACGGTATCCGCTCGTTCGTCCCGCGGATGGGTGCCGACCCGCGTCGGTCGCACATCGTGAACACGTGCTCGGTGGGTGGCATCGCCATCACACCGCGGATGACGGCCTACGCGGCGTCGAAACACGGCGTCCAGGCGCTCACCGAATGTCTCTATCTCGAATGCGCCGAGGTGTATCCGCAGATCGGTGTCTCGGTGTTCAGTCCGGGCCAGGTCGCCACGCGCATCTTCGAGGACGTCCCGGTCCGCGACGCGACCACTGACGACGCCGGTTTCTGGCGTGAACAGATCCGGGAAGGCATGGCGCCGGACGACGCCGCGCGGGTGTTGTTCGACGGCATCGTGCGCGACGACTTCTGGATCTCGAGCCACCCCGAGCAGTTCGAGCGCCTGGCATCCAAACGTGCGAGAACCTTGAACGAGAAGTTACGACCGGACGCGTTGTTCGACGGGCGCAACTGATTCCGATCACGCACACCGGGCCGTGCCGGCAGCGGAGCATTCGCGCTCGGCTGTCGGCGCGGCCCGCCGGGTACTCGCGTCGGTTGCAGAACCCGGACGCCGAGGCAGGGAACGGGCTCCGCCGTGTTCCGGCAGAGCCCGCCTCGTGACGTGCGTCGATCGCGGCGAATGTCAATCCTCGATGATCGTGAAGCCCTTGTAGCCGGATTCCGCTACCTCGGTGATGATGTCGCGGTAGGCAC
>NZ_AJVB01000302.1:0-4552 GCF_000278445.1 Rhodococcus sp. R1101 | reverse complement strand
TCGTGTCACGGTCGTGTTCGTGACTCTCGCGGTCGCGGTCGCCGTCGCGACGGTGCTGTCGGTGACCCTGGGGTCGGTGACGGTACCGCTCGACGAGACCGTGCGGGTGTTGGTCGGCGGTTCCGCGACGGATGCACGCTGGGACATGGTGGTTCGCGACCTGCGTCTGCCGCGCACCGTCACCGCGCTCGCGGTCGGCGCCGCCCTGGGCATCGCGGGTCTGCAGATGCAGACGTTGTTCCGCAACGCTCTCGCCGACCCGTTCGTTCTCGGTGCGAGTTCCGGCGCCAGTCTCGGTGTCGCCGTCGTGGTGGTGGCCGGGGGCGGCGGCGCCGGCGGGTTCACCGCCGGGCTGGCCGGCCTCGGCCGTGCCGGCGTGGTGATCGCCGCGGCGCTCGGGGCGGCCGCGGTGCTCCTGCTGATCGTGGTGCTGGCGCGATGGGTGACATCCGCGGTGACGCTGCTGCTGATCGGGGTGATGCTGGGGTCGGCGACCACAGCGGTGGTATCCGTCCTCCTGGTCTACGCGGATCCGCAACGGAGCCAGCAGTTCCTGGTGTGGGGACTGGGCAGTTTCACGGCGACGACCTGGTCCGACCTGAAACTGCTCGTACCCGTGGTACTCGGGGGAATCGCCGTCGCCCTGGTGACGGTGCGTGCCTTGAACGCTCTGCTCCTCGGCGAGGGTTATGCCCGTTCGATGGGCATCGACATCCGCACCGTCCGGTTGACGACGGTGGTCTCGGCAGCATTGCTGGCCGGGGCCACCACGGCCTTCTGCGGCCCCATCGGGTTTCTCGGCCTCATCGTTCCCCATCTGGCGCGCATGGCGTTCGGCACCTCGGACCACCGGGTTCTTCTGCCGGCGGTAGCGCTGCTCGGCGGGGTACTGGCACTGATCTGCGGGATAGTGAGCCAGATGCCGGGCACCGATACCGTCCTCCCCCTCAACGCCGTCACGGCGATCGTGGGCGCGCCCGTGGTCATCGCCGTGCTGATCCGCTCGCGCCGTGGAGCACTGGGGGCGGCGCTGTGACCCCCGGCGTAGAACTGCGTGATCTGGCCGTCGGCTACACCCATCGCCGTGCCTTCCGTGGGAGTACGGTCACGGAGATCGCGGCGAAGGTGAACGCCGTTGCGCGGCGGGGTGAACTGACCGCGCTCGTCGGACCGAACGGCGCGGGCAAATCGACTCTGTTGCGCACACTGTGCGGACTGCAACCCCCGTTGCACGGCCGGGTGTTCGTCGACGGTGAAGACCTTGCGGCGATACGCCCCGCCGATCTCGCGACCCGCATCTCGGTGGTCCTCACCGAACGCATCGACCCGGGCCTGCTGACCGTACGTGAGCTCGTCGCACTCGGCCGGACTCCACATCTGAAGGCAGGTGCCCGCCTGTCTCCCGAGGACCGGGCTGCGGTGGAGTGGGCCCTCGACGCTGTGGGAGCTACTTCCTTGGCATCCCGGCAGTTCGGTGAGCTGTCCGACGGCCAACGCCAGCGGAGTCTCACCGCCCGGGCGCTCGCCCAGGATCCGTCGCTGTTGGTGCTCGACGAGCCCACCTCCTTTCTCGACGTTCCGTCCCGGGTCGAGCTCGTCGACGTGCTGGGACGCCTGGCGCGCGAGCAGAATCTGGCGGTCGTGATGTCCACCCACGAACTCGAACTCGCACTACGGGTGTCCGACCGGATGTGGCTGCTCGACGCAGACCGCACACTGACATGCGGCACCCCCGTTGCCCTGGCCGAATCCGGCCGTATCGGAGCGGCGTTCGATCGCGGACGTATGCGGTTCGATCCTCGCAGGATGGTGTTCGACCTGGAAACGGAGGACAGCCGTGTCTGATGCGATCGGGGTTCTCGAGCGAGTCGCCGCATGGAGCCCGTACTTCCGCGTGAGTACCGGACCTGCCGACGACAGGTGGCGTCCCACCGCAGATCTCGCCGACCCCGCGACCCGCGACGCTCTGGTGACCGATACTGCCGCGCGGATGGGCACCGACGAACCGCGCGTGGCCGCATCGACCCTCTTCTTCGGATACGTCGCACGCGTGTGGTCGGTGGCGATCGGTTCCGTCGTCGACTCCGGACGATGCATCCGGCTCGATCCCGGGCAACTCCTGTGGCGCAACGACGCCGGACTGCACCTGCACATCACCGAACCCGGATTCGGCGACGACATCGTGACGGAAGTCCTCGACCGCCAGATCGAACCCCTCATCCGTGCGTGGCGCGACGTGGTGGCAGGCGGCCTGCTGTGGGGCAACGCGGCATCCGCCCTGATCGGCGCCGGGCGGGTGATCGGTTCGGCTGCACAACCTCTCGTCGGTGCTGCACTGTCCGATCCGCGTCTCGCCGAAGCCCTCGACCCGGCGACCGGCCGACGTCGCAGCTGCTGTCTGTACTACCGCACACCCACCGGCGGGGTGTGCGGCGACTGCGTCTTCCCCACCCCGCCGAAGGACCGCTCGAAGGAGATTCCGTGACAGTCGTTTTCGATCCCGAGATCATCGATACCGAGGACGGCGGGCGCGAACAGCGCTGGCCCCTGCCGACCGACGAGGACAGCCTGCTGCGCCTGATCCGGCTGTTGTTCGAGAACTACTGGAACGACATGTGGTTCGGTCTGCTCATCGAAGGTTCGGCACTGGAGGTCGCGGCCCCCGACGCGCCGAAGAAGATCGGCATGTACGACGGGTACGTCACCGTCGATTTCGGCCGGTGGCATTTCCATCTGTGCATCGGCGAACACACCGCGAGTGGGCCGGAACTCGGCCGGATCCGCCGCTGCGGTCGCGCCGAGCTGTACCGCAGGATCGGCAGGGACGACACCGTCACCTCCTGGGGTCTGCGCATGTTCAACGGCCGGGACGAGCAGATGCTCACGATCATGCTGCCCACCCCGTTCCTCACCAACACCCAGCGACTGACGGAGGAACCGGTCTGGGAGCACCTTGAGGCGTGGGACCGCATCCGCGCGGAGTTTCTGGGATTGGACCCCGATCCGCGCGACCGCACAGGTAGGGGGTTCCGGCACACATGAGAGGCGCGCGTCCGCTCCTGCTGCGGCGGCCTCCAGCTCCCCGCAGGCATCGACCTCGCGGATACATGCCGACCGGAACGCGCCCGGTCACCGGGCGGCCTCGATGTCGCCCGAGCGGTGGGGCAGGACCAACGGAGTGCCTGCGACGGGATCGGTGATCACGGTGGCCTCCACACCGAAGACCTCGCGCACCATCTCGGGAGTGATGACGTCGCTGGGCTGTCCGGCGGTCACCAGCGTCCCCGCTCGCATCGCCACAAGGTGATGGGCGTAGCGACTGGCCATGTTGAGGTCGTGCAACACCAGCACGATGGTGCGTCCGAGGCGGTGGTTGAGGGAAGCGAGCAGGTCGAGCACCTCGATCTGATGGGCCAGGTCGAGAAAGGTCGTGGGCTCGTCGAGCAGCATGATCTCGGGATCCTGGGCCAACGCCAGCGCGATCCACACGCGCTGGCGTTGGCCACCCGACAGTTCGTCGATCGGGCACTCGGCCAGCTGGTCGACGCCGGTCGCCGCCAGTGCGGCAGCCACCGCCCGGTCGTCTTCGGCACTCCACTGACGGAACCACCGTTGATGGGGATGCCGGCCCCGGCCGACGAGATCGGCGACGGTGATGCCGTCCGGGGCGAGGGGCTGCTGCGGCAGCAGACCGAGGGTGCGGGCCAGCGTGCGCGCCGGCATCTCGGTGAGCTCGGTACCGTCCAGAAGGACTCTGCCGTGCTGCGGCGACAGCAGGCGGGCCAGGCCCCGCAACAGCGTCGATTTGCCGCACCCGTTGGGTCCGACGATCGCTGTGATACGGCCGGCGGGCAGGCTCGTGGTCACCTGGTCGACGATCAGTGAGGAGCCGTAGCCCAGGCTGAGCTGCTCGGTCGTCAACGAGACCGACCGGGTCGTGTGTGCCGACTGGGGTGTCATCCGGCGGCTCCGATGCGGTGGGCGCGGGCGAGGAGGTAGAGCAGGACCGGCGCTCCGAGGATCGCCGTGAGGACTCCGACGGGCATCTCCGACGGCGCGAAGATCGAGCGGCCGGCCAGATCGGCGCCGACCACCAGGAGGGCTCCGACGGCGGCAGAGGGCGCAAGGCCGACCTGCCGCTCGGCGAGGATGCGGCGGGTGATCTGCGGCGCCACCAGGGCAACGAATCCGATGGGGCCGGCAGCTGCGGTCGCCATCGCGGCGAGAACTACTGCAATCAGCAGCAACAGCACCTTGCGGCCTCGACCGGCTCCGGTCAGGGTACGGGTGAGGTCGTCGCCGAGCTCGAGCAGCCGCAGGTGCCGCGACCCCACGATCAGGGCCGGGACCGTCACCGCCAGTGCGATGACGATGATGGTCACGTGCAGCCCGCTGCGATCGGCCAGGCTGCCGGTCAGCCAGGCGGCGGCACTCATGGCTCGGTGGATGTCGGAACGGGTGAGCAGATAAGAGACCGCCGAGGAGAGCATCGCTGAGACACCGATCCCGACCAGCACCAGCCGGAAACCGTGCAGACCGCGCCGGTAGGCGA
>NZ_AJVB01000301.1:0-4551 GCF_000278445.1 Rhodococcus sp. R1101 | reverse complement strand
GATCACCGTTCCCATCCGGAGATCGGCGGCCTCGAGTTCGTCCACCGCGTCGGCCGTCTCCTGCACGGGCAGTGCCTCGAGCAGGGTCACCAGGTGGACGACGGTCTGGTCGGAGTGCAGCAACCGGACCACACCCTCGCTCTGCGACCGGATCGGACCGGACTTCGCGAGATCGGCCATGGCCTTGGTGACGTCGAGGAAGCTGCCGATGCGGCCCGTGGGCGGGGAATCGACCACCACCGCGTCGTAGACGGGTGTGCCCGACGCGTCGGTCCGCACCACGGTCTCCTTGATCTTGCCGGTGAGGATCACGTCGCGCAGACCCGGCGCGAGCGTGGTCACGAACTCGATCGCCCCCATCCGGCGCATCGCGCGACCTGCGAATCCGAGGTTGTAGAACATGTCGAGGTATTCGAGGAAGGCCGCCTCGATGTCGATCGCGAGAGCCGACACCTCCCCGCCACCCGGCGCGGTGGCGATCTTCGTCTCGACCGGCGGGAGCGGCGGCACGTCGAACAGCTGGGCGATGCCCTGGCGTCCCTCCGTCTCGACGAGCAGGACCTTGCGCCCCCCGGCGGCGAGCGCCAGCGCGAGCGCAGCGGCCACGGTGGACTTGCCGGTGCCCCCCTTGCCGGACACGAAGTGCAGTCGCGCCTGGGCGGCGCCTGCCGGCCACTCGCCGGAATGTGATGTCGGAGATGCCACGATCACGAGCCTATAAGTCGTGGACGGTGAACGGTGCCGGATAGGGTCAGGACATGAGTGAAACCACCACATGGGAATACGCAACCGTGCCGCTGCTCACGCACGCGACCAAGCAGATCCTCGACCAGTGGGGCGCCGACGGATGGGAGCTCGTCACCGTCCTGCCCGGACCCACCGGTGAACAGCACGTCGCCTACCTCAAGCGTCCGAAGGGCTGATCCGTGGCGCACCACACCTGGAGCGAACGCCTGACCGAACTGGGCATCACCCTGCCGCCGGTCGCCGCGCCGGTGGCGGCCTACGTGCCCGCCGTCCGCAACGGCGACGTCGTCTACACCTCCGGTCAGTTGCCGCTGGTCGACGGGAAGCTGACGCACACCGGCAAGGTGGGCGCGGAGGTGTCGGCGGAGGAGGCGAAGTTCGCGGCCCGGACCGCCGCGCTCAACGCGCTCGCCGCCGTCGACGGTCTCGTCGGGCTCGACAACATCGCGAGCATCGTGAAGGTCGTCGGCTTCGTCGCGTCCGCGGAGGGCTTCACCGGGCAACCCGGCGTCATCAACGGCGCGTCGGAGATCCTCGGCGAGATCTTCGGCGAGGTCGGGGCGCATGCCCGCTCGGCGGTCGGTGTCGCGGAGCTGCCCCTCGGCGCTCCCGTCGAGGTCGAACTGATGGTGGAAGTACGCTGACGCCACCTCCTCCGGCTGCGGCATCGGCGGCAGGCGGCGAGGGCGGCTTCCGACGGACTCGACACGAGAGGCACAAGTGATGGCGCTGGTCCACCCCGCCTACGCGCAGCTGCGGCAGGTCACCGAGAACGCCGCGGTGGTCCTGGCCGAGAATCCCTCGATCATGTCTCTCGAGGGAACGAACACCTGGATCCTCCGGGCTCCCGGCAGCGACGAGTGTGTCGTGGTCGATCCGGGTCCCCTCGACGAAGGACATCTCGAGCGGATCGCGCGGGTACCGGTGGCGGCGACACTCATCAGTCACCGCCACTTCGACCACACCGAGGGTGCCGAGCGTTTCTCGCAGCTCGCGGACTGCCCGGTGCACGCGGTCCTACCGGAACATCGCCACGGCGGTGGGCAGCAGTTGTCCGGTGGCGACGTCGTCGAGGCGGCGGGACTGCGCATCCGGGTGGTCGCGACGCCGGGGCACACCGCCGACTCGCTGTCGTTCGTGATCGAGGACGAACGGAGTGTGCTCACCGCGGACACCATCCTGGGGCGCGGCACGACCGTGCTCGACGATTCGGACGGCGACCTCGGCGACTATCTGAGCTCGCTGAGGTCGCTCATCGGTCTGGGCGGCGGCTACACCGTGCTGCCGGGGCACGGTCCCGAGCTGCCCGACCTCGAGACGATCGCGCGGGAGTACCTCGCGCACCGGGAGGGGCGGTTGGAACAGGTGCGAGGTGCGCTGCGCACCCTCGGCACCGACGCCTCGGCGCGGCAGGTCGTCGAGCACGTCTACGCCGATGTCGACCCGTCGCTGTGGGGTGCGGCGGAGAAGTCGGTCAACGTGCAGCTGGACTACCTGCGCAGCCACGGCTGAGACAGGACACACGAAAGGCCGGGACGCAGCGAGCGGCCCGGCCTTTCGGTGATCGGTGGGTCAGCGGGCGCGACGCGCCAGACGCTCCGAGTCGGAGATCAGCACGCTCTTGCCTTCGAGGCGCAGCCAGCCGCGGTGCGCGAAGTCGGCCAGAGCCTTGTTCACGGTCTCGCGGGACGCGCCGACGAGCTGTGCGATCTCTTCCTGCGTCAGGTCGTGGGTGACACGCAGAGCGCCGGCCTCCTGGGTGCCGAAGCGCTGTGCGAGCTGCAGAAGCGCCTTGGCGACTCGACCGGGAACGTCGGTGAAGATCAGGTCGGCGAGGCTGTTGTTGGTGCGACGCAGGCGACGGGCGAGCACCCGGAGGAGCTGCTCGGCGATCTCGGGGCGCTGGTCGATCCACGCCTTGAGCGCCTCGCGGTCCATGCTCACGGCCCGCACCTCGGTGACGGTGGTGGCGGTGGAGGTGCGCGGACCCGGGTCGAAGATCGACAGCTCGCCGAACATGTCGGACGGGCCCATGATCGTCAGGAGGTTCTCGCGGCCGTCGGGCGAACGACGCCCGAGCTTCACCTTGCCGGAGACGATGATGTACAGCCGGTCGCCGGGTTCACCCTCGTTGAAGATGACATGGCCGCGCGGGAAATCTACAGGCTGAAGCTCTTTGATCAGCGCCGCAACCGCCGAGGGCTCGACTCCTTGGAAGATGCCTGCTCTGGCCAGGACCTCGTCCACGTGCGCTCCTTTTGGGAATGATTCGTCATCTACTGCCGGGTCTGCACGTCGACGGACTTCCCGGGCAGGTCACCTGTCAGGCGTACGAGCGCCCAGTCTATCGTGCGCGCTGCACGGACGAGTGACCGATACCACGGAAACGGTCGACGAACCCGATCATCGGTACCTCGAGGCTAGCGGCAGGTAGTCGATCAGCTGGCGCGGCGGGTGCGGAGATGGCCGTCCGAATCATCCGATCCGTCGACGCTCGGTCCGCGGCGACGGCGACGCTGGAAGCGGGCCAGGGCCCCGGGGAAACCTTCCCGGGCAAGTGCCGCGACATCGGCCTGGTCCGCTTTGTCGAGGAACTCCTCCACTTCCTGCTCACGGACGGACAACCGACTCAAGCGCGCTTCGACACGTTCCATGGACAGTGCGAACAACATGAGCAGCACCGGGAAGAGGACGACAGCAAGAGCTTGCATACCCGGAAGTAAACACCGGAAAGATCTCGGAAGAGACACGGGGCCGAATCCGTGGGGGGAGTGTTTACGTAGAGTGGATCAGGTGCATGCCACCCAGTCCGAGAGCCCCGAGACGGCCCCGCGCCGAGTGAACGGAAAGGCTCGCGGACCGGAGTCGCGCCTCGCTCTCGTCCGTCGCGCACGGCGGATGAACCGGCGCCTCGCCGAGGCATTTCCGCACGTCTACTGCGAGCTGGACTTCACGACTCCGCTCGAACTCGCCGTCGCAACGATCCTGTCGGCGCAGTGCACGGATGTGCGGGTCAACCAGGTGACTCCGGCTCTGTTCGCCTGGTATCCGGACGCCCGTGCCTACGCGGAAGCCGACCGCACCGAGCTCGAGGAGTACATCCGCTCGACCGGCTTCTACCGCAACAAGGCCAACTCCCTGATCGGACTGGGGCAGGCGTTGCTCGAACGTCACGACGGCGAGGTGCCCGCCCGCCTGAAGGATCTCGTCGCGCTGCCCGGCATCGGCCGCAAGACCGCCAACGTCATCCTCGGCAACGCCTTCGATGTGCCGGGTATCACCGTCGACACCCACTTCCAGCGGCTCGTGCGCCGCTGGGAATGGACCGAGGAGACCGATCCGGTCAAGATCGAGCATGCGGTGGGTGCACTCATCGAACGCAAGGAGTGGACGCTGCTGTCCCATCGGGTGATCTTCCACGGCCGGCGGGTGTGCCATGCCCGCAAGCCCGCGTGCGGGGTGTGTGTGCTCGCGAAGGACTGCCCGTCCTACGGGACCGGGCCCACCGATCCGCAGACCGCGGCCGCGCTGGTGAAGGGACCGGAGACCGAGCACCTGCTCGAGCTGGCCGGGCGGTGACGGAGTGCGTCCTTCCACAGCAGGCCGTTGGAGCCTGGCAGCCCTCGTCGTCGTCATCGCGTTGATCGTGGCGATCTGGCCGCGCGACCGCGGCGACACTCCGTCCGCCGCCGGATCCGGACCGGCCACGCCGTCCGCCGCGTCCGTGGACCGGCGTCCCCAGGACGACGCGCAGGCCCTCGCACCGTTGCGGGAGGCCGCCGCACTGGAGTCGTGTCCGCAACC
>NZ_AJVB01000300.1:0-4564 GCF_000278445.1 Rhodococcus sp. R1101 | reverse complement strand
TGCGGTACTCCTCGCTGCCCGTCGCAGCAGTGATGACGGCGTACGTTCCGGCCTCGGATCGGACGAGCCGAGCGGAGTACAGGCCGGACGGTGAGCGGAGCGCGGAGACAATTTCCGTTTCTGTCGGTGCGGACGGCGACCCGGACGTGCTGGGACTCCCCTCGGTGGTGGTCGGACCGAGGGAGGTCGATGTCCCCGCACTCGCGGTCGGGGAGGACGTCGTCGACGTCGTGGTGGAAGCAGACGATTGCGGCAGTGAGCGTGCTCCCGTCGCTGGTGCCGAGCAGGTGACGCCCGTAGTCGACGTCGTGTCGAGCCTGTACGCGACGAAACCTGTGGAATACGAATCTCCTTGAATCGAACGGATCTCGGCGTCAGCGGTATTCGCGGTGATGAGAGCGGTGTCGAGGTTGGTCCGGGCGATCCTGGCGGTCACCGGTTGCCCCGCGGCCGTCGGGGTGGTGGTCACCGTGGTGACGTAGGCGAAATTTCCGTCCGACGGATTGCGAACGGTGACCTGGTAAGTCACACCCGTGCCGACGTGGGGCCACGTCAATGTCGCTGCGGTGGCACTTCCTGTGCCGGTCGTGGAGCATGCGACGGAAGCCGGGGGTGCCACATACGCCGGGGTCCCGTCACGTTCCCCGCTCGGGCTGCAGTTGAGGTCCTGGTTGTGGCTGATCAAGGACACGGGTTGGGAGACGAGGCGGCCCCTCCATGCTGCCGACACCGTGCCTCCCGGCAACATCGTGTGTATTTCCGCGTTGTACTGCCAGATGAGGCTGCGGCGAGGAAGACCTGTGCCGTACAGGTCGTACGAGATGGTGCCGCCCGTCGCGGCGGTGATGTCGGTGATGTCGACGGTCCGCCAGACACGACCGTCCAGATCTCGCAGAATGATCCGGTACTGATAGGGCGACCCGAGATGCGTCCAGCTCAACGTGACAGGATCGGGTTGGTCGAGAATGAGCTTGCTGTTGCAGCCCACCGTTCCTGCAATTTGGGGTACGTACTCGCTCTTCGAAGCGAACGCTCCGCTTCGCGCGGTCGCGCTGTCGACGAAGGCCGCATCGGTCCCCGGCGTGTGCGAGAGGCCGACCGCAGACACGACGACGAGGACTGCCAGAGGAGTCACGGGGGCCTGGGCGTTCCGGAGGGGCGATCCGTCGGGACGCACCGCGATCCGGATGAGGGCGGCGGCGAGTATCGCCAGCACGACGAGGCCGGGAACGGTCCGGAGCCAGGCGGCAAGGTAGCCGAGGCCGTCGACATGGAAGAGCACCCGTTCGGCCGAACTCACTCCGTAACTGCGGGGATCGGGTTCCGGATTCGCATCTCCTTGCAGCCGGAGGAGGGCCGTGTTTCCGGCGAAGGACTCGACTTCCACGATCCGATGGGTGATGCGACTGCCTTGATCGTTGATCACACTCACCACGTCACCGGACCGAAGGTCGGCTGCGGGGACGGTGTGCGCTATCGCGAGGGAGCCCGAAGGAATCGCGGGTGCCATGGAACCCGAGCGGAAGATCAACGGCGTCAGGCCGAACAGGGCCGATACCGCCGCGACGAGGATGCACAGGCTGCCGAGTACTGCACCGATCGTCAGGAGGGTGTCCCGCCCTCTGCGTGGGGGCCGCGCCTGGTGTGCGTGTTCGGTCATTGCCGCCTCACACCGTCGTCTGCGCCGTGAAGGTGAACACGAGGGCGGACACGCTCTGGTTCTGTGTGGGGAGCGGCGTCGACGTGGGCAACGTGACGACCATGCACAGTGTCTCCCTACCGGTCGTGGCCGCAAGGGGGCGAGCAGCAGCGACGATCGGCGCAGCACCTCCCGCGATCAGGTTCGTCTGTCCGATCTGTGTTCCCGTGCATGTACCCCTGCGGAGACCGCCGGCAGTGAGGTTCGACGGGGTTCCGTTGCTGAAGACCCGGAGTTGCAGATTGTTCGCGAGGGCCGGACTTCCGGCGGGTGTCGCGACATTCACCGTGTACGTGACGTCCATCGTCGAGCGTGTGTTCTGCACCTGCAGACTCGCCGCTCGACTCTCGCCCGGCATCATGGAGGACGAGTTCAGGTCGGAGAACGTATAGGACTTCACGTCGTTCGCTCGCAGATCGACCGTGCCGGTACTGAACGTTCCCGTCGCCACCGCCGAATTCGCCCACGCGGCGAAGGTTCCCACCGCGCCGAGTGCGAGGACCGTTCCGAGTGACAGTAGTGCGCGCACCCGGACGGTGAAGAATGAAGCCGCTTTTCGTAGGTACTTGCGAAGGTGATCGAGAACTTCATCGCCGCGCATCGCTGCCTCCGCCGGTTCGTGCTGCGTCCCGCTCACGTCTGCCATCCCGGATACCGCTGGTGAACAGCACGGTGGCGTAGCCGAACAGTGCGATCGCGATGATCCCGACGGTCCACGAACGCTGTTGCCCCGTCAGCCAGTTGTTCACGTATCCCAGGTAGGGGATCGAATACCAGACGCGTCCCCGAATCTGTTCGTAGAGAACCGGTTTCTCGTCGGGCACAGTGTTGGCGTCACCCTGCGTGATGTACGTGCGTTGCCCCTTCGCGGATTGGGTGGACGCGATGATCCGATGCGTCACCACAGTGGGATCCCCCGAACGCAACTGGTACGTCACGGGCATTCCGATCGCGAGTTCGTCGGGTTCGACGGGTTCGACGACGATGAGGGTGCCGGGTGGGTAGGTGGGGTCCATCGATCCGGTGAGCACGGTGAAGCGTTCGCCGCCGGCCACGGCCGGGATCAGGATCGTGATTGCCAGCAGGGCGAGCATGGCGAACAGCAGGGCCCAGGTGAGCATCGAGCCCATCCACCAGAGCGGCCCTGTCCGGTCGTCTTCTTCCCGGGATTCGGTCATATCTGTTGCTCCACTCGAAATTCGAGCGCAAGGGTGGTCGACCTGCCTTGTTCTGCCGCGGCTCCGACGGTCGCCCGGAGGCACCACACCTCCGTGGTGCCCGGAGCGGCCGACCGTCCTTCCCCTGGAGCCGGAAAGGCCGTCCAAGGACCGCCGATCGGCGACGTCGGTGTAGCCACTGCTGCACCGGATGACGTCGGGCATGCGTCGGCGGAACCGACGATCCACGCTGTCACCGCGATCGGCAACCGGGTCGAGCTCTGACGTACCGCTTGCAATCGGTAACGTGCCTGGGCGTCACCCCGAATGCTGACCGTCAACGGCTGTTGCACCACGGATCCCTGCGCCAGGTTGGTACCGCCGAAGTGCGTCCATGTGTAGTCCTGGGAGCCCTGGGCCATGATGGTCAGGCTCCCAGAGATGATCGTGCCGCCCCTGAGTTGTGTGCTGTCGCGCCACAGTGCGCCGGTCTGCTGTGTGGACCAGAGGGTCACGAGCAGAACCGACGCGACTGCGGCGATCCAGGCCCATCTCCGCTTCATGTCCTCACGCGGGAGCGGGGTTCGTGTTCTGCTGCAGATTCAGGCTCAGATTGCCGAGATCGACGGTCTCGTTCTGTCCGGTCGTCCCCGATGTGGCCGGATCGAACGTGATGGTGATGTCGACCGAAATATCCTGAGGCGCACCGCCGTTTGCCACGACCTGAACACCGTCGGCTCCACCGGTGAACGACTGGCCGGCGTACTCGCCGTCGATGGTTGTGATCAGGGCGTTTCGCAAGTCGGTATTTCCCGTGACGCCATCCAGATTCGCGGTGAGTGTGGCTTCCAGATTGTCGCCCTGGGCGGTGAGCGTGGAGGCGCAGGTGTAGCGCACCGTGTCGCCCGGGACGATTCGGAACGATGAAATGTCACTGATCGTCGCTCCACCATTGCCGACATCGGTCCACGTGCCGCCGCCGGCGCACTCCCCGAGCGTCAGCTGACCGGATGTGATGGTACCGGCGTCACCGTCGGTCTGATCGTTCCAGAACGCGAGGCTGCCCAGTCCGCCCAGGAGCAGGATGGCTCCGGCCCCTGCGGCGATCGCTCCTTTGGTCTGTTTCTTCATACGATTGCTCCCCTCGAAGGTCGTGCTCCCGACCTTCGTCAGGTACCCGTTGTGATCGACTCCATACCAACCATCTGGTATTTCTGTGACGGGTGTTGCCCCTGGGGCGATAGGAGACGATTTCGTTACCGCCGGGAAGAAATGACCGGGTCAGAACAACAGCCGGTACAGCCCGATCAGGCCGACGACGACGATGGCGATCCGCAACGCGACCGGCGACAGGCGCCGGCCGTAGTGGGAACCGAGGTAACCGCCGATCAAGGAGCCCACGGCGATCAGTGCGGCCACGGTCCAATCGATCCGGTCGAACGCCACCAGGATGTACGCACAGGCGGCCACGACGTTCACGACCAGTGAGAGCAGGTTCTTCGCGGCGTTCTGCCGCTGGATGTGATCGTGCAGCAACGCGCCGAACAGACCCATCAGCAGAATGCCCTGCGCTGCTGTGAAGTAGCCGCCGTAGATACCGACGGCGAAGGTGCCGACGACGAGCAGCGTCATCCGTATCGGTCCGAGACGGGCGTCGGCGTCGCCACCCGTTCTGCGCGCCACCCAAGCCTGGATCTTCGGCTGCAGC
>NZ_AJVB01000299.1:0-4571 GCF_000278445.1 Rhodococcus sp. R1101 | reverse complement strand
GGCGGTTACATGTTCTCCGGCAGGTGGTCGTTCTCCTCCGGGACCGACCACTGCGACTGGGCGTTCCTCGGTGCCTTCGCGTGCAACCCGGACGGCAGTATGGAGATGCCGCCGCGGATGCTGCACGTGATCATTCCGCGCTCGGACTACGAGATCATCGAGGACTCCTGGGACGTCGTGGGTCTGCGCGGCACCGGCTCCAAGGACGTCGTGGTCGAGGACGCGTTCGTGCCCGACTACCGCGTCATGGACTGCGACGAGGTCATCGACGGGACCGCGGTGCGCAAGTACGGCCGCACCGAGACGCTGTACCTGATGCCGTGGTCGAACATGTTCCCGCTGGGCATTACGTCGGCCACCATCGGCATCTGCGAGGGTCTCCTGCACCACGCCAACGAGTACCAGCGCGAGCGCATCAACCCGCAGGGCACCGCGGTCAAGGACGATCCGTACACGATGTTCGCGATCGGTGAGGCCACCGCGAAGCTGCGGTCGGCGCGGGATTCGCTGCTGGCCAACGTCGATCGCATGTGGGATCTGGTCGACGCCGGCAGGACCCCGACGTTCGAGCAGCGCGCTCTGGGCCGCGAGACCCAGGTGAACGCGGCATGGCAGGCCGTCACCGCGATCGACCAGGTCTACGCCCGCTGCGGCGGCAACGCCCTGCGCATGGACAAGCCCATGCAGCGCTTCTGGCGCGACGCGCACGCCGGGCTGCACCACGCGATCCACGTCCCCGGCACCGTCTACCACGCCGCGACATTGAGCAGCCTCGGCGTGGATCCACAGGGCCCGCTGCGTTCCATGATCTGACCGCTGGATCACCACTACTTCGAATCCACAACGGAGACATACCATGACGAACCCCCATGTCGGCGGCTTCGGCACCGACATCCGCGCCCTGGGCTACGTGAGGGTCCAGACCGACGACATCGAGCGCTGGCGCACCTTCGCGTTCGACGTGCTCGGTTTCGCGAAGGGCTCCGGCCCGGACCCCGACGCCCTGTACCTGCGCATGGACGAGCGCGCCGCGCGCATCGTCGTCGTTCCGGGTGAGACCGACGAGGTCGTCACGGTCGGCTGGGAGGTCCGTGACCATGCCGCACTGGTCCGGGTCACCGAGGCCGTCGAACGCGCCGGCATCGCGGTCAAGCCGCTGTCGCTCGAGGAGGCGGACGCCCGCCGCGTCGAGGAGGTCGTCACCTTCCAGGATCCCGCCGGCACCACACTCGAGGTCTTCCACGGCGCGGTCCTCGACCACAGCCCGGTCGTGACCCCGTTCGGCGCCGAGTTCGTCACCGGCGCACAGGGTCTGGGTCACGTCGTGCTGCCGACGATGGATCCGAACGGCACGTTCGACTTCTACACCGACGTCCTCGGCTTCCTGCCGCGCGGCGCCTTCCGGATCCCGGCGCCGCCGGAGTTCGGCCCGCTGCGGGTGCGTTTCCTGGGTGTCAACCAGCGTCACCACAGCCTCGCGCTGTGTCCGGCCCCGCACGGCGGTGCGCCCGGCCTGGTGCACATCATGGTCGAGGTCGACACGCTCGACGCCGTCGGGCAGGCGCTCGACCGTGTCGTGAAGGACGGCTTCTCGGTGTCGTCGACGCTGGGCCGCCACACCAACGACAAGATGGTGTCGTTCTACGTGCGGGCCCCCGGTGGCTGGGATATCGAGTTCGGCACCGACGGGCAGTTGGTGGACGAGACGTTCTACACGTCCGAGGAGATCACCGCGGACAGTTACTGGGGCCACGACTGGTCCGGCAGCGAACCTCTCGCAGCCATGTAGCGCGACACGCTGCGCAGCACTGTCCGTACAACCACAGATCGCTCCCCGAGGAGGGGGAACCCCGTCCGGCCAGGACAACGGGTTCCCTCTCCTCGACATACGATCCGGGTGATCCACTTCACAAGGCGGCGGGAGTATGTCACTATTCCTAATAGAAATACCAACGTCAGCTGTGTTTCGTGGCAATCTTCGCCCGGATCGAGGGAGATATCGGTGACCGCACCCGCGACTGCAGACTCCACCCCCACCGCGATTCTCGAACGAATCTCGCTCGTCCTGGACGCCTTCGACGGCCCGGGGCGCCTCACCCTCGCCCAGGTCGTCAGGCGGACCGGGCTCCCCCGCTCCTCCGCTCATCGGATGCTCGAACGCCTCGTCGAGATGCGGTGGCTACGCCGCGAAGGCCGCGACTACGAACTCGGCACCCGCCTGATGGAACTCGGCTCGATTGCCGTGCACCAGAACCGCCTGCACAGCGCGGCCGCTCCGATCCTGCAGGACCTGCACCGCGCCACCGGTTATGTGGTGCATCTCGGAGTGCTCGACGGATCCGATGTGCTCTACCTCGACAAGGTCGGTGGCCGGCTCGCCGCGGAGCTGCCCACCCGCGTGGGCAGCCGCTATCCCGCACGTGATTCCGCAATCGGCAAGACCCTGCTCGCCTACACGCCGGACGGCACCCACGACCTCACCGACTTCACTCCCGAACTGCGCAAGGTCCGGGAGATGGGCGTGGCGTACGAGGTGAGCCGGATCTCCGGCGGAATCGGCGTCATCGCGGTCCCGATCGGCCCCGTGGGCGATGTCGTCGCCGCCCTGTCCATCTGCGGACCGACCGGACACCTCGAATTCGATCATCGTCACGCGGCCCCGGTCCGTATGGCGGCGAAAGCGATCCACCGATCCCTCACCGGACGCCCCCGCACCGCGCCGGCTGCGCCACGCCCACGTCACCCCGGTCCGCCCGCCGCGACAGCGCACTCCCGCCTGCAATACGCCTGACCGTCACATCCCGCGACGTCGGTGCCCGCCACCGGCGAAGGGAGAACTAACTCCGCTCACGCCGTTCGAGACCGAGCACGAAATCCTCCACCTCGCGCCAGGATCCCGACGCCTTCGGAACCGGATTGCCCAACTCGTCGCGCGCCCGGACACCCGAGAACGTCTCGGCCGCCTCGTCGATGTCGGTCAGCACCTGTCTGGCCAGATCGATCTCCGCCTGGAAATAGCGTTCGGCCCACAGCAGGCTCATTCTGGAGAACGCCCAGGCGGGTTCGCGGGTCGCGTGCTCTCCGTGCAACCCGGCCCGCTCCCGCATCGCCTCCATGTTCTCGATATGCGACCGGACGAGTTTCTTCAGTTCCTCGGGCTCGTTGAGATGGCCCATCCACAGCCGCAGCATGAGGCCGTGTTTGAGGACCGGCTGCTCCACGGGCGCGTCCCGCGACCAGTTCCGCACGGCGCGGGTGCCGCGCTCGGTGATGCGGTAGACCCTGCGGCCCCGCTCCCCCGGCTCGGACACCATCTCCGACTCGGCCAGTCCCGCCGACTCGAGCTTCTTCAACTCGGCGTAGATCTGGCTGACGGACGGACTCCAGTAGAAGTAGCCGATGCTCCAGTCCGCCCACTTCTTCAGGTCGTATCCGGTGAGTCCCTCGCCGAAGGTGAGCATGCCCAGAACAGCCCAGCTCGTGGCGGGCAACGACGGATAACTGTCGTCGGACACGTCGGCGACAGGCTCGATCTCGGGCATGTTCGAAGCCTAACAGCCCAGGTAGATGCGGGTGCGGCAGCCGGGATTCCGTACCCGGGCCGGAACATGATCTCCCGGTCCGTGGGAGAACGGGCAGCCGGGCCGCTCGCCGGTGACTACCGTCGCAGTCACGATCAAGGAGGTCCGATCATGGACAGCGTCCGGTGCAACACGTGTGGCAATCGCGTCCTCGTCGAGAAGTACAGCGAGGCGCACACCAGCATTCAATGGCTCGACGACGCAGACCGCGTCTGCCCCGAGTTCGCACGGTCCCGCACCACCCGGGACGGTCGCGCCTGGGTTCCCACCTGCCACAAGTTGCAGCAGACGATCGACGACCTGATCGTCTCGGGCCAGATCGGCCTGTCGCTGCGCAGCTATCCGGTGCCCGGCCGACTCGAGTGACCCCCCGGCGGACCGCCGATCTCCCTCCCGGGGCTACCGCACCCCCGCGACCAGCCCTTCCGCACTGCGCGCCGCCACCGAGGCGGCCTTCGCGGTGAACGGATCGAGCAGCGGGTGCTCTGCACGGGACCGCCAGTGCCGCACCGCATCCACGGCCGCCGCCCGGATCTCGGCGGGCGAGGCGTCGTCGACGAGACCGAGTCGACGGGTGGCGCCGATCCCGAATCCACCGACCACGCGTTGCAACGCGAGAATCTCTTCGCCGGGCAACGACACCGTCGACGACCGCAATCTGCCCAGCAGTCGGAGCTCGGCGAAACCGTGGTCGTCGGCCAGTTCGCGCCGCACCACTCCCAGCAGTTCGCGGTCGCCGCACATGTCCAGCACCCGTTCGAGTGCCAGCAGCGCCGAGTGGGTCTTGAGTTGATCGGCACGCTGACCGAACTGCACGTCGATCACCTGACGCAGCTCGTCGAGCCCACTGCGCGCGACGAGTTCGGCGGCGAGAGACGGTGAATCGCGGGCACCGAGCTGCACGAGAAGCACCGCCGTGCGGATGCCGAACAGACCGAACCTGTCCACCAGACGCGCGCGCATCCCGGGATCGACGGGAAGGTCGACGTC
>NZ_AJVB01000298.1:0-4576 GCF_000278445.1 Rhodococcus sp. R1101 | reverse complement strand
GCGTTCCCGTCGCTCGTACGGTTTGCCGTCGACCTCGGGGTGACGCCGGGCGAGCCGTCGCGGTTGTGGCAGGCGACCGCCGCGGGTGTGGTCCTCGCGCTGCTCGGCTGGATCGCGGTCGCGATCCTCACCGTGCTCACCGCGCGCGCGGGCGAGCGGGTGCTGTTCGGGCTGCGCGTGCGCTCGTATGCACACCTGCAGCGACTCGGACTTGACTATTACGAACGTGAACTGTCGGGCAGGATCATGACCCGGATGACGACCGATGTGGACGCGTTGTCGCAGTTCATCCAGACCGGCCTGTCCACCGCGGTGGTGGCGGTGCTGACGCTCACCGGCATCTCGGTCGCGTTGATCGCGACCGATCTGTCCCTGGCCCTGGTGGTGCTGGCGGTGCTGCCCGTCCTGGTGGTCGCGACCTTGTGGTTCCGGAAGATCTCCGGGACGGCATACGCGCAGTCCCGCGAACGCATATCCGTGGTGAACGCGGATTTCCAGGAGAACGTCACGGGTCTGCGCGCAGCGCAGGCCTACCGCCGGGAGGAGACCGCCGCCCGTCGTTTCGCCGAGCGCGCGGAGGCCTATCGGCGCAGCCGCCTGCGCTCGCAACGGGCGATCTCGCTGTACTTCCCGTTCATCACCTTCCTGTCCGACCTCGCGCTCGCCGCGGTCGTCTTCGTCGGGGCGCGCGAGGTGGCGTCGGGTGCGGTCGGCCCGGGTGTGCTGATCGCGTTCGTGCTGTACCTGAACCTGCTGTTCGCACCCATCCAGCAGTTGTCGCAGGTCTTCGACGGCTACCAGCAGGCGAGGGTGGGTCTGCACCGGATCGGCGACCTCCTGCGGACCGAGAGTTCGCTCGAGTCGGCGCAGGAGGGCACGGTCGCCGTCACCGGGCACCTCCGCGGCGACGTCCACCTGAAGGAGGTCGGTTTCCGGTACCGCGAGGCCGAACGCGAAGCCCTGAGCGGGGTGGACCTGAGGATCCCGGCCGGGTCGACGGTCGCTCTGGTGGGCCGGACCGGCGCCGGGAAGTCGACGGTCGTCAAGCTGCTCGCGAGGTTCTACGACCCCACTTCGGGTTCGGTGCGGGTGGACGAGACCGATCTGCGCCGGTACCGCCTGCGCGACTATCGCAGCCGGCTCGGTGTCGTTCCGCAAGAGGCGCACCTGTTCACGGGCACGGTGGCGACCAACATCGCGTACGGCCGGCCCGACGCATCACGCGAGGAGATCGAGGCTGCCGCGCGGGCCGTCGGGGCGCTCGACATGGTCGCGGGGCTCTCCGGCGGCATGAATCATCCGGTGGGTGAGCGCGGGCAGGGTCTGTCGGCGGGCCAGCGGCAACTCATCGCGCTCGCGCGCGCAGAACTGGTGGACCCCGACCTGCTGCTGCTCGACGAGGCCACCGCGACCCTCGATCCCGCCACCGAGAAGGCGGTGCTCGAGGCGGGTGCGCGGGTGGCGCGTTCGCGAACGGCCGTAGTGGTGGCGCACCGTCTCGCGACCGCCGCTCGCGCCGATCTCGTGGTCGTCATCGACGACGGCCGTATCGTCGAGTGCGGGCCCCACGACGAACTGCGCCGAGCGGGAGGTCTGTACACCACTTTGTGGCAACTCGCTACCGGTGGTCTCGTTCCGGAGGAGCCCGAGGCCTTGCTCACATCTGCAACGGAAGGATCGAACATGAGATCGTCCTCACGTTTGTAACGGGGTGCGCGCTGCGCCGATGCACCTTTGAGGGAATAATCGGCTCTCGAGAACCGTCATCGATGGAGACCCCATCGCACCAGATTGTGAGCTAGCCCACCGACATGAGCGGTCAGTTCGGATCGTCACATGCCACGGGCTAGCCTCATATTCACAGGCGCTCCGATCGGGTACCGAAGAAAGAAACGAGGCGAACAACTGCCGTGAGCAGCAGCTCTACATCACAGTTCGGACAGAACCAGTGGTTGGTTGACGAGATGTACCAGCGCTTCCAGGACGACCCTTCGTCCGTGGACGCGAGTTGGCACGAATTTCTGACCGACTATTCGCCGGAAGCTGCGGTGGCCGGAGGTACCAACGGCTCCGACACCGCCACGACCGAGAAGCCCGCGCCGAGCACCGCATCTGCGCCGAGTTCCTCCGCTTCGGCCCCCACCGAGCCCGCACCGAAGGCCCAGGCCGCCCCGGCGAAGCCCGCACCGAAGGCCGAGACCAAGCCTGCAACCCAGCCGAAGGCCCAGGCCGCGCCGGCGAAGCCGGCCCCGAAGCCGGCAGCTGCCCCGTCGGCCCCGGCCGCCGAGGAGAAGAAGGTTCTGCGCGGCGCCGCTGCTGCCGTTGCGAAGAACATGAACGCCTCGCTGTCGATCCCGACGGCCACCAGTGTTCGCGCGGTCCCCGCGAAGTTGATGTTCGACAACCGCATCGTCATCAACAACCATCTCGCCCGCACCCGGGGCGGCAAGGTCTCGTTCACCCACATCCTCGGTTACGCGATCGTCCAGGCGGTCAAGGCGTTCCCGAACATGAACAACCACTTCGCCGAGATCGACGGCAAGCCGAACCTGGTCGTGCCGCAGCACACCAACCTCGGTCTCGCCATCGACCTGCCGGGCAAGAACGGCCAGCGTTCGCTCGTGGTGGCCGCCATCAAGAACTGCGAGACGATGAACTTCGCGCAGTTCTACTCGGCCTACGAGGACATCGTGCGCCGCGCCCGCGACGGCAAGCTCACCGGCGACGACTTCTCGGGTGTCACGATCTCGCTGACCAACCCGGGCGGCATCGGCACCGTGCACTCGGTTCCGCGTCTGATGCAGGGCCAGGGCGCGATCATCGGCGCCGGTGCGATGGAGTACCCCGCCGAGTTCCAGGGCGCGTCCGACGAGCGGATCGCCGAGATGGGGATCGGCAAGCTGCTGACGCTCACCTCCACCTACGACCACCGCGTGATCCAGGGCGCGGAGTCGGGTGAGTTCCTGAAGAAGATCCACGAGCTGCTCATCAGCGACGACTTCTACGACGGCGTCTTCCACACCCTGCACATCCCCTACGAGCCGGTCCGCTGGCGCAAGGACGTGCCGGAAGGCCTCGTCGACAAGCACACCCGTGTGCTCGAGCTCATCGCCGCCTACCGCAGCCGCGGCCACCTCATGGCCGACACCGATCCGTTGCAGTTCGTGCGCGACAAGTTCCGCTCGCATCCCGACCTCGACGTCACGACCCACGACCTGACACTGTGGGATCTCGATCGCGAGTTCAACGTCGGCGGCTTCCACGGCCGCCAGAAGATGAAGCTGCGCGACGTGCTGTCGGTGCTGCGCGACGCGTACTGCCGCCACGTCGGTGTCGAGTACACCCACATCCTCGAACCCGAGCAGCAGCAGTGGCTGCAGGAGCGCGTCGAGGCGCACCACGTCAAGCCGACGGTCGCCCAGCAGAAGTACATCCTGAGCCGCCTCAACGCCGCCGAGGCGTTCGAGACGTTCCTGCAGACCAAGTACGTCGGTCAGAAGCGCTTCTCGCTCGAAGGCGCCGAATCGGTCATCCCGATGATGGACGCGATCATCGACCAGGCCGCCGAGCACACGCTCGACGAGGTCGCCATCGCGATGCCGCACCGCGGTCGTCTGAACGTGCTCGCCAACATCGTCGGCAAGCCGTACTCGCAGATCTTCTCCGAGTTCGAGGGCAACCTGAACCCGGCCGCTGCTCACGGTTCCGGCGACGTGAAGTACCACCTCGGCGCCGAGGGCACCTACATCCAGATGTTCGGCGACAACGACATCAAGGTCTCGCTCACCGCGAACCCGTCGCACCTCGAGGCGGTCAACCCGGTGCTCGAGGGACTCGTCCGCGCCAAGCAGGACATCCTCGACAAGGGCGAGGACGGCTTCACCGTCCTGCCGCTGCTGCTGCACGGCGACGCTGCGTTCGCCGGTCAGGGTGTCGTGGCGGAGACCCTCAACCTCGCACTGCTGCGCGGCTACCGCACCGGCGGCACCGTGCACATCGTCGTCAACAACCAGGTGGGCTTCACCACCGCGCCGGAGCACTCGCGTTCGTCCGAGTACTGCACCGACGTGGCGAAGATGATCGGTGCGCCGATCTTCCACGTCAACGGCGACGATCCCGAGGCCTGCGTGTGGGTCGCGAAGCTCGCCGTGGACTTCCGCGAGAAGTTCCACAAGGACGTCGTCATCGACATGATCTGCTACCGCCGTCGCGGTCACAACGAGGGCGACGACCCGTCGATGACCCAGCCCGCGATGTACGACGTGATCGACACCAAGCGCAGCGTCCGCAAGAGCTACACCGAGGCCCTGATCGGCCGCGGCGACATCTCGCTCAAGGAAGCGGAAGACGCCCTGCGCGACTACCAGGGACAGCTCGAACGCGTCTTCAACGAAGTCCGCGAACTCGAGAAGTACCAGCCGGAGCCGTCGGAGTCGGTCGAGCTCGACCAGACCCCGCCCAAGCGTCTCGACACCTCCGTCGACCGTTCGGTGCTCGAGCGGATCGGCGACGCCTTCGCCGAGGCACCCGAGGGCTTCACCGTCCACCCGCGCGTCAAGCCGGTGCTCGAGAAGCG
>NZ_AJVB01000297.1:0-4588 GCF_000278445.1 Rhodococcus sp. R1101 | reverse complement strand
ATGCAGAAGGTGGTGATCGCCGTGGTGAACGCGGCCAGCGCGTAGGCCACGCCCACGCCACCGGCGGCGATGACGACACCGCCGAGGGCCGGGCCGATCATGGCGCCGAGGTCGGCCGTGAGCGCCATGAGCGCACCGGCCGCGGCGAGCTTGTCGCGCGGGATCAGGCTGGGAGTGACCGCCATGAGCGCGGTCGACGAGATCCCGCCCGCGATGCCGTCGACGACGGCGAGCACGTAGATCGCCCACATCTGCGGTACCGGCAGAATCGCGTTGACCGCCAGCAGGGCGAAGGCGACGCCCGCGGTGCCGCGTGCGATCGCGATGACATTCCGCCGGTCGTAGCGGTCGGCGAGCACCCCACCGGCGAAGGTGGCCGCGAAGGTGGTGACACCGATCACCGCGGAGACCGCGGCGACCTGCGCCGTCGAGCCGGTGAGCTGGTACACCTGCACGGGCACCGCCACGATGAGGAAACCGAGACCGAACAGCGAGACGACGCGTGCGGTGAACAGGTACCGGAATTCGCGGCTGGTGCGCAGCGGGTCGATGTCGATGAAGAGCTTCTCGAAGACGGCCACGATCACCCGCTCATCCGCGGGCGAGCAGCGCGATCCACTGCTCGAGGTCGGGGGCCGAGGCGAGATCCACGAAATCGACCTCGATTCCGGCGCTGCGCCACTGCTCCACGAGGGCCATCAACCGGACCGAGTCGAGTCCCTGGTCGACGAGGCTCGCCGACGGATCGAGTTCGTCGACGTCGATGTCGAGGATCCGGGCGGTGTCGGCAAGGACGGTAGTGCGATCGAGCACGGTGTTCTCCTTCTTTCGATATATGCACGGTGCAGGATGCTGCACTGTCGGGCGGTGCCGGAGGCGCCTTACGTCGCGGTGCCGGAGGCGCCTTACGTCGCGGTGCCCGTGAGCCATCTCGCGGTGACGACGACCTGCACCGTCTCCTGCCAGATCCGCGCGATCTCGGCGAGCGTGTCCGCGTCGACCACGTCCGCTGCGGCGGCGAACTCGCATTCCAGAACCGCGCCGTCCGGGGTGTCCTCGGTGATCGCATCCACCTGCAGGACGTGGTCGAGTGGCATGTCCGGATCCACCGAGCCGCCGATCGCGGCGGCGCCCGGTGCGCCCGACCACGGGCTGCCGGACTCCTCGCCGAGCGTGAGCCGGCCGAGGTAGTTGAAGACGACGGCCGGCGGCACGTACCGGGCGAAGCGGTCGCCGAAGTCCGGGTTCAGTCGCCGCAGCATCCCGAAGCCGATGCCGTTGTCGGGTCGCGCCCGCGACGCGCGGGCCACCGCGCGCAGCGCCGCGACCGCCGCCTCGGTGTCCCGGGACGCGGACGCCACGTCGACCTCCGTCAGATCCACCGTCACCGGATACATCGACGTGAACCATCCGACGGTGCGCGACAGGTCGGCGCCCGGGACCACCTGTTCCTCCCGGCCGTGTCCCTCGAGGTCGATGCGGACGAGGTCGCCGCCCCGGACCGACGCCACCGCGACGGCGAGGGCCGCGAGGAGGATGTCGTCCACGACGTCCGCGGCCAGCACCCGTTCGGTGACGTCGACGGGCAGCTGCACCCGAGTCGACCTGGTCGAGAGGACGGTGTCGCGTGCCGGGTCGAGCGGGCGCGAACCGAGTATCGGTTCGTCGGTGTCGACCGCCTGCTGCCAGGCCGACCACGACGCGGTGATCCGTTCCGATCGTGCGGCTTCGGCGAGTTCGGCCGCCCACACCCGGAAGGGGGTGCCGCTCGACGGCAGTGTCACCGTGTCCCCGCGCTCGGCCTGTTCGACGGCGTCGGCGAGGTCGGGGACGAGGATGCGCCACGACACGCCGTCCACCACGAGGTGGTTCACGACGATCAGGACGCGTCCGGCCCGGTGCGGCCCGAAATCGAACCACACGACCTGCACCATGCGTCCGCCGGCGGGATCGAGTGCGGCGTACGCGTTCTCGCGATACTCGTCGAACAGTTCGCCCCAGTCCCGTCCGGTGGCGTCCACTCGCCGCACCGAGCCGGTGAGGTCCGGGACGGCCTCGGGGACGGTCCACGACGGCCGTCCCTCGTCGTCGATGCGGAAGGTCGAACGCAGCATCGGGTGGGCAGCCACGAGCGCCTCGACCGCGGTCCGCAGAGCGCCGAGCGTCAGTCCGACCGGCGCGACGAGCAGGCGTGCCTGCGAGAAGCGGGACAGGCCCGTCCACTGCTCGAGGGTGTCCCACACGATCGGCGTGACGGTCACCTCCCCCGTCGCCTCGCCGACGGCAACCGGGTGGGTGTCTCCCGTCTCGCCGTCCACGGCGGCCGCGAGCGCTTCCACGGTGCGCAGTTCGATCACCTGGCGGGTGGTGATCCACAGCCCGGCGGCCCGGACCTTCGACACGAGCTGGATCGAGACGATCGAATCGCCACCGAGCGAGAAGAAGTCGTCGTCGATCCCCACCCGGTCGAGCCCGAGCACATCCGCGACGAGATCGGCGAGGACCCGCTCGGTGTCGGTGCGCGGCGCACGCGCCCCGACCAGCGACGAGAAGTCCGGTTCGGGCAGGGCCTTGCGGTCCACCTTGCCGTTGGCGGTGACGGGGAAGGTGTCGAGCACCAGCACCATCGCGGGCACCATGTACTCGGGCAGGCGCTCGGCGACCGCGGCACGGACCACCGCCGGATCGACGTCGCCGTCGGGAGTCACGTAGCCGACCAGGCGTGTCACGCCGCGACTGTCGTTGTGCGCGTTCACCACCGAGTCCCGCACGCCGCGAACCGCGGTCAGTGCGGCCTCCACCTCGCCGAGCTCGACCCGGAAACCTCGGATCTTGACCTGGTCGTCGCCCCGCCCGAGGAATTCGAGCACGGGCCGGCCGTCGCTGCCGCGTACCCGCCGGACGAGATCGCCGGTGCGGTACATGCGGGAACCGTCGTCCGCGAAGGGGTTCGGCAGGAACCGGACCGTCGTCAGGTCGGGCCGGCCGAGATATCCGCGGGCGACACCGGCACCGGAGACGTACAGTTCGCCGACCACACCCATCGGGACGGGGCGGAGCATCGCGTCGAGGACATATGCGCCGGCGCCGTGCACGGCCCGGCCGAGGCACGGTGTGCCGGCGTCGGTGACCGCTCCGATGAGCGAGTCCACCGTGCACTCGGTGGGTCCGTAGAGGTTGAAGGCCCGGCCATCGGTCAGTTCCCGCAGACGCCGCCACGACGCCGGATTGACGGCCTCACCGCCGAATCCGACGGACGCCGGACGGTGTCCGCTCTCGTACAGTCCGGCCGCGAGCATGCGGTCGAGGAAGGACGGGGTGACCTCGAGGAAATCGAGTTCGTGCTCGAGCGTGTACGCGACCATCCGTTCGGGATCACGCATGATGTCCTCGTCGAAGACGTGCACGGTGTGCCCGTCGAGCAACCACAGGGTCGGCTGCCAGGACGCGTCGAAACCGAACGACCACGCGTGTCCGACCCCCACCGGGTCTCGTCCGGCTGCCGCCACGGTGGGGACGTAGAGATCCGCGCGATGGCTCTCGAACAGATTGAGCAGGTTCGCGTGGGTGACCGCGACACCCTTCGGCAGTCCCGTCGAACCAGAGGTGTAGATGACGTACACGCCGTTGTGGGGGCGTAGTGCACCGCGCCGGTCGGTGTCCGTCAGCGGAGCGGTGGACAACTCGTCGAGCTGCCGTTGCAGGGCGGGATCGTCGAGCACCACGATTCGCGTGTCCCCCGCGACCGGTGCGATGCCGTCGAGAACCGAGGCGACCGTGACGATCACCTGCGGTCGCGAATCGGCCACCATGTGCGCCAGCCGATCCTGCGGATAGGACGGGTCCATCGGCACGTACACGCCGCCCGACGAGATCGCCGCCGCGATCGCGACGACCATGTGCTCGGATCTGGGTAGCGCGAGTCCCACGACCGTCTCGGGCCCGACCCCCGTCTCGACGAGGAGCCGGGCGAGTCGCGCAGATCGTCGTCCGAGTTCCGCGAAGGTCAGCGTCGTCCCGTTCGCGACCACTGCGGGCGCGTGCGGGGTACGCGCGATCTGCCGCGCCAGGAGGTCGGCGACGGTCGCTGCTCCACTGGACGGCGCCGCCGGAGTCGTCGACCACTCGCTGCGCAGACCGGCGCGCTCGGCGCTGGTGAGCACGTCGAGTTGTGCCACGGTTCCGGGGTTCTCGGCGGTGAGCCGGTCGAGGATGCGCACGAGCCGCTCCCCCAGCGCGGCGGCGTCGCGCTCGGTGAACAGATCGGTCCGGTACTCGAGACCGAGGTGCAGTTCGTCCTCGAGCCCGGCGACCAGCACCAGGGGGAAGTTCGTGGCATCGGAACCTCCGACCGATCCGACCCGCACGCCGCCGTCCCGCTGCGCCGCGTCGAGGGCGTCGCGGTCGACGGGATAGTTCTCGAAGACGAGGAGGGTGTCGAACAGTTCGCCGATCCCGACGGCGCGCTGGATGTCGGCGAGACCCACGTACTGATGGTCCATCACGCGGTTCTGTGTGCTGTGGGTGCGCGCGACGAGGTCGGTGATCGACTCTCCCGCCTCCGTGCGGACGCGCACCGGGACGGTAT
>NZ_AJVB01000296.1:0-4638 GCF_000278445.1 Rhodococcus sp. R1101 | reverse complement strand
AATCGACAGACGTGACCGCAGAGTTCGTCGTGCTCCTGGTGGTGGTCGTCACTGCCCTCGCATTCGATTTCACCAACGGCTTCCACGACACCGGCAATGCCATGGCGACATCCATCGCCACCGGCGCCCTCAAACCGAAAATCGCGGTCACTTTGTCCGCGACCCTCAACCTCGTCGGCGCCTTCCTGTCCGTGGAAGTCGCCGCGACCGTCGCGAAGGGTGTCGTCGACCTCGACACCGTCGGCGGTAGCGATCTGTTGCTCATCGTCTTCGCCGGTCTGGTGGGCGCGATCCTCTGGAACATCGCGACCTGGCTGTTCGGCTTGCCGTCCAGTTCGTCGCACGCCCTGTTCGGCGGTCTCATCGGTGCCGCGCTCGCGTCGATCGGCGTCCAGGGTGTGGTGTGGGACGGCGTACTGGGCAAGGTCCTGCTCCCGGCTGTGCTCGCGCCCGTCATCGCCGCACTCGTGTCGACGGTGGGTATCTGGTCGATGCACCGCCTCACGCGTCCGGTCTCCACCGAGAACCGCGACCGGGGATTCCGGATGGGCCAGATCGGCACCGCCTCCCTGATGTCGCTCGCTCACGGCACCAACGACGCGCAGAAGACCATGGGCGTGATCTTCCTGGCCCTCGTGGCGCACGGCAGCATCACCGCCGACACCGAGATGCCGTTCTGGGTCAAGGTCGCGTGTGCCGTGGCGATCGCGCTGGGCACCTATCTCGGCGGTTGGCGCATCATCCGGACGCTGGGTAAGGGCCTCGTCGAGATCGCCCCGCCACAGGGCCTGGCCGCCGAGTCGTCCTCGGCGGCGATCATCCTCACCTCGAGCCACTTCGGTCTGCCACTGTCGACCACGCATGTCGCCACGGGATCGATCCTGGGTACGGGCCTGGGCACCAAGGGCGCCGAGGTGCGCTGGTCGGTGGCACGGCGGATGGTCGTCGCGTGGCTGATCACCCTGCCGTGTGCCGCGGTTGTCGGAGCCGTCTGCTGGGCGATCGCTCATATGATCGGCGGGATGCCCGGTGTTCTCGTGGTCTTCGCCATCCTGTGCGGTCTGGCCCTGTTCATGTGGATCCGCTCGCGCCGGCAGCCCATCGACGCCTCCAACGTCACCGCCGAGTGGGACGACTCGCTCGCCCCGACGCCGGGTGCCTCCGAAGCGGTCACCGGGGAAGGACGCTCGTGAACCTGCTGACGCACACCCTCGACTCGTTGTGGCAGGTGGTTCTCGTGGGCCTGCTCCTCGGCGCGGGCCTGCCCTCCCTCTTCGCGCTGGGGGTCCGCGCGCTCGACACCGGTCGCGGCAGCGACGGCACCCCGAATCCCGCGGCCAAGACCGCGGCCGTGCTGTGCTTCGCCGTGGTGGCCTGTGCAGTCCTGGCAGGAATCCTCCTGCTGGCCGACGACTTCCTCGCCGGAACGTTCGGCATCGACATCTTCTGATCGGAGTGACGGGTGGCCCTCCCGCCGTTTCTCGCTTCCATCGTCGAGTGGCTCCGCGCCGGTTACCCCGAAGGGGTGCCGGAGCAGGACTACGTACCCTTGTTCGCGCTGCTCGCGCGACGCCTGTCCGACGAGGAGGTCGCCCAGGTCGCGGACACGCTGATCGAGGACGGTGACCTCTCGATCACCCGCATCGACATCGCGGTCCTCATCAGCAAGATCACCAACAACATGCCGTCACCCGACGACGTGGACCGGGTCCGCCGCCAGCTCGAGGCGGGCGGATGGGACACGACACAATACGATCTGTGACCACACTCGATCTTCTTCCCGTCCCGGCCGGGACCGCCGTCCGCTCCGTGCTGCCCGGCCTGCGGCGGATGCTCGACGGTGACGGACCGGCACTGCTCCCCGTCCCCGCCGGGGACGAACGGGAGACGCTCCGGCTCACCGACGCGCTGCACCCGGGTGAGCCTGTCGCGGACGGCGTCGGCCTGGTGGTCGCAACCTCCGGCACGACCGGCACCCCGAAAGGCGCCCTGCTCTCCGCGGACGCACTGCGTGCGAGCGGCGACGCCACCCACGCCCGGCTGGGCGGAGCAGGCTCGTGGCTGCTGGCGCTGCCCGCCCATCACATCGCGGGCATGCAGGTGCTGCTGCGCAGCCTGCTCGCGGGAACCGAACCCGTCGTCGTCGACGTGTCCGCCGGTTTCGATCCCGGGGATCTGCCGGCAGCGGTGGACGCCGTGCCGGGCCCTCGCCGGTACAGCTCGATGGTCCCCACCCAGCTGATCAAGGCTCTCGACCATCCCGGCGCGACCGCGGCGCTCGCCCGCCTCGATGCGATCCTGCTGGGCGGTGCCGCGACTCCCGTGCCGGTCCTGGAACGCGCCCGTGCGGCCGGAATCACGGTGGTCCGTACCTACGGCATGAGCGAGACCTGCGGCGGCTGCGTCTACGACGGCGTGCCCCTCGACGGGGTTCAGGTGCGGGTCGACACCGACTCGCGCGTGTGGCTCGGCGGCGCGACCCTCGCCTCGGGCTACCGGAACATTCCCGACCATCCGGCCTTCGCCGAACCCGGCTGGTTCCGCACCGACGACGCGGGCACGTTCGAGAACGGCGTCCTGCACATTCTGGGACGACTCGACGAAGCCATCTCGACCGGTGGTCTCACGGTGGTCCCGCAGGTGGTCGAGGCCGTACTCGTCGAGCACCCGGCCGTGCGGGAGGTCGCGGTGGTGGGGCTGCCGGACACCCGGCTCGGTCAGCGCGTCGCGGCGGTCGTCGTCCCCGTTCCCGGCGCCGTACCGACGCTCGCGGAGCTCCGTGACCACGTCACCGCGACGCTCGACGCGACCGCTGCGCCGCGTGAGCTGCAGGTCGTGGACGCACTGCCCCTGCGCGGACCGGGCAAGGTGGATCGCCGGGCACTGGTCTCGCGATTCTCCTGACAGGTGCGCTCGAGGCCGCCGGGTGTGCTCGACGCGGTGGCCGGGCCCGGGTGCGAAGATCGACCCATGGCAACGGCTGGTCAATGGCTCGAAGGCGCTCGTCCGCGCACCCTCCCCAACGCAATAGCGCCCGTCCTGGCAGGAACGGGAGCAGCGGCGTGGCTCGGCGAGGCCGTGTGGTGGAAGGCACTGCTCGCACTGGTCGTCGCGCTCGGGCTGATCATCGGCGTGAACTTCGCCAACGACTACTCCGACGGTATCCGCGGCACCGACGACGAGCGGGTCGGCCCGATGCGGCTGGTCGGCTCGGGCGCAGCGAGCCCCGTTGCCGTCAAGCGCGCGGCGTTCGTGTGCTTCGGTATCGCGGCGGTCGCGGGACTCGCCCTCGCTGTCACCACCGCGTGGTGGCTCGTCCTCGTCGGCGCGGTCTGCATCGCCGGTGCCTGGTACTACACCGGCGGAAAGAACCCCTACGGCTACAGCGGCTTCGGGGAGATCGGCGTGTTCGTCTTCTTCGGGCTCGTCGCAGTGCTGGGCACACAGTTCGTCCAGGCCGGTCGCATGGACCGGGTGGGCCTGACGTGCGCGATCGCCGTCGGCTCGATCTCGACGGCCGTGCTGGTCACGAACAATCTCCGCGACATCGCCACCGACACGGAGACCGGCAAGCGGACCCTCGCGGTCAAGCTGGGCGACCCGAGGACCCGCACACTGCACCTGGTGCTGGTCGTCGTGCCGTTCGTGATGTCGCTCGTGCTGGTCGCGGCGACGCCCTGGGCGCTCGCCGGCTTCCTCGCCGCGCCGTTCGCGATCCGCGCGCACAAGCCGGTCCGGGCCGGTGCTCTCGGTCTCGCGCTGATTCCGGCGTTGAGCGATTCGGGTGTCACGATGCTGGTGTGGGCGGTGGCCACCGCACCCGCGCTGGCCTTCGGCTGACCGTGACGCGGGCGCGGCGACGGGAGGTCAGTCCCCGTCGGGCACGACCAGTCCGAGAACGAAGTTGACGATCGCGATGATCACGCCGCCCCACAGGGCGGCCCAGAACCCGTCGATCGTGAGCCCGTACTCGGTGAATCCGCTCAGCCACGCGGTGAGCAGCAGCATCAACGCGTTGACGACCAGCAGGAACAACCCGAGGGTGAGAATCACCAGCGGCAGCGACAGCAGCTTCACCAATGGTTTCACGAGTGCGTTGACGATCGTGAAGATGAGTGCGAGGACGACGAGGGTGACGACCTTGCGGGTCGTGTCGGATGTGCCCGCGGGATCGGTGTAATCGATCCCGTCGACCAGCTCGACCGCGAGCCACAATCCGACCGCGTTGATGATCAACCGCAGTATCAGAGAAATCATGGTGCCACTGTGGCACACTGCGCCCGGTCCCGGAACGGGCGAATCGGGCGAGTGCAGGAGTCCCCCTCCCCTCAGGGGTCTCTCAGCGACGCTCGGTAGCGTCGACGAGCGTGCGTTCACGTCTTCTCCCCCTGTTCCTCGCCGTGGCCGGACTGCTCCTCGTGGGCACGGGTGCGGTGTTCGCCTGGACCGATCACCCCGAGCCGGCGGTCGCGGCCGCTGCGGACCAACCGGCCTCCTCGGCGGACGGCGTCGACGAGGCCCGGAGCAATCTGCAGCGGGCCGGACTGCCGTTGTCGGTGCTCGGCGGCGGGGTCGGGCAGCTGACGGAGGGCAGTACCCAGCTCGACGACGGCGCCCGGCAACTGTCGGACGGCCTCC
>NZ_AJVB01000295.1:0-4669 GCF_000278445.1 Rhodococcus sp. R1101 | reverse complement strand
CCACTCGTCGCGCACCGCCGCGTCGAGCGAGGTGTCGAGGAGGAGTTCCACCGACTGGACCACGGTAGGCAATGATGACGGGGTGACCGACGACACCGCAATGCTCCACCGCCACCGCATCGGACTTCTCGAGGGCGACGGCATAGGCCTCGAGATCGTGCCGGCGACCCGCACGGTCGTCGACACCGCCGTCGCGGCGGCCGGGGTCGCTATCGACTGGGTGCCGTTGCCGGTGGGTGCCACCGCGATCGACACCCACGGCAGTCCCCTGCCGCAGGTGACCCTCGACACCCTCGCCGAGCTCGACGCGTGGATCCTCGGCCCGCACGACAATGCCTCCTACCCACCCGAGTTCCGGGGTCAGCTCACCCCGGGCGGACGGATCCGCAAACACTTCGACCTGTACGCGAACATCCGGCCCGCTTCCGCGTTGCCCGGGGTGCCGTCGGTCTCGCCGAGGATGGATCTCGTCGTCGTCCGGGAGAACACCGAGGGCTTCTACGCCGACCGCAACATGGCCGTCGGCAGCGGCGAGTTCATGCCCACCCCCGACATCGCCCTCGCGGTCGGGGTGATCACGCGCGCTGCCTGTGAACGCATCGCGCACACCGCCTTCGACCTCGCGTCGCGTCGCCGCAAGCGCGTCACCATCGTGCACAAGGCGAACGTGCTCTCCCTCACGACCGGCCTGTTCCGGGACGTGTGCCAGGAGGTGGGGCGTCTCTACCCGAGCGTCACCGTCGACGACCAGCACGTCGACGCGATGGCCGCGCTGCTCGTGCGCCGCGGCGCGGAGTTCGACGTGATCGTGACGGAGAACATGTTCGGCGACATCCTGTCGGACCTCGCGGCCGAACTGTCCGGCTCGCTCGGCACCGCGGCGTCGATCAACGCATCGCGCACGAAGGCCATGGCGCAGGCCGCGCACGGCGCGGCACCGGACATCGCCGGGCAGGGCCGCGCCAATCCGATCGCGCTGATCCTGTCCGCCGCCATGCTTCTCGACCGTCTCGGTGCCCGAGCGGACATCGAGTTCTCCGCCGCCGCCCGCAACATCGAGGACGCGGTACGCGCGACGGTCGCGGCGGGTGTCGCCACCGCCGATCTCGGTGGCACCGCCTCGACGGACGAGTTCACCGCCGCCGTCGTCGCTCGCCTCGAGGCCTGAGCTTCGGTTTGCGTTCGCCCCCCTCCCGGGTTGGATACTGTTCGACTGTGAAACGAGCAGTGCACACCCGCCGCGCGACCTCGTGGGTGCGTGGTCGCGCCCGGACCCTGAGCAGGCTGGCGGGGGGAGTGGCGGTGCTCGCCCTCGCGACCGGGTGCGTGGTGAACACCGAATCGACCGTCCCGCCCGGCGACCGGATCGGCGTCGAGAAGGTCGACGCCATCGCGAGCCGACTGCCACCAGACGTCGCCGACGGCGGAACCCTCGAGGTCGGGGTGAACGTGCCCTACGCCCCCAACGAGTTCAAGGACGACGACGGAACCATCGTCGGTTTCGGCGTCGAGCTCGTCCAGGCCGTCGGCGACGTCCTCGGTCTCGAGGCGGTGTTCGACGAAGCGGACTTCGACCGGATCATCCCGGCCGTCCAGGCCGGCACGTTCGAGATGGGCTCGTCGTCGTTCACCGACACGAAGGAACGCGAGGAATCGGTCGACTTCGTCACCTACTACAGCGCCGGGGTGCGGTGGGCGCAGCGCACCGGCGAATCCGTCGACCCCGACGACGCGTGCGGACTGCGGGTGGCGGTGCAGACCACCACGATCGAGGACCTCGAAGAGATCCCGGCCAAGAGCGAGGAGTGTGTCGCCCGCGGGCTGCCGCCCATCGACAAGGTCAAGTACGACAGCCAGGACGAGGCCGCCAACGCCCTGATCCTCGGCCGGGTGGACGCACTGTCCGCCGACTCGCCGGTCACGGCGTACGTCGTCTCCCGCAGCGAGGGACGGCTCGAACCGGCCGGTGAGGTCTTCGACGCCGCGCCCTACGGATTCGTCGTCGCCAAGGGCTCGCCGTTCGGTCCCGTACTGCAGCAGGCGGTGCAGTATCTCATCGACTCCGGTGCGTACGGCGAGATCACCGCGCGCTGGGGCATGGAGGACGGCGCGATCACCGCCTCGCAGATCAACGGCGCGACGAGCTGAGAAAGGGAACCATGAGCGAGTCCACGTCCGCGAGAACCGCGGAACAGCGACCGGACGAACCGGAGCCGATACGCGCAGTACCCCTGCGTCATCCCGGACGATGGATCTCCGGCGCGATCGTCCTGATCGCACTCGGGTTGTTCGCCTGGGGAGCGGCCACCAACGAGGCCTACCGCTGGGACATCTACGCCCGGTACCTGTTCGATGCCCGTATCACCGCGGCCGCGTGGAAGACCGTGCAGCTGACGGTTCTGGCGATGCTCATCGCCGTGCTCCTCGGCGTGGTGCTCGCGGTGATGCGCCTGTCCCCGAATCCCGTCCTGCGTTCCGTCGCATGGCTGTACCTGTGGGTCTTCCGCGGAACCCCCGTGTACGTGCAACTCGTGCTGTGGGGGCTGTTCCCGTCGATCTACAAGCAGATCGACCTCGGAATCCCGTTCGTCCACCAGTTCGTCCACATCGACGTGCAGGGCCTGAACGCGGCGTTCCTGTTCGCCGTGATCGGCTTGGCGCTCAACGAAGCGGCGTACATGGCGGAGATCGTGCGCGCCGGCATCACTTCCGTGCCCGAAGGACAGCTCGAGGCGTCCACCGCGCTCGGCATGTCGTGGTCGCAGACGATCCGCCGCACCGTCCTCCCGCAGGCGATGCGGGTGATCATCCCGCCCACCGGCAACGAGCTGATCAGCATGCTCAAGACCACGTCGCTGGTCGCCGCCGTGCCGTACAGCCTCGAGCTGTACGGTCGCGCCCGCGACATCTCGGGCGCGAACTTCCAGCCGATCCCACTGCTGCTCGTCGCCGCGACCTGGTACCTGGCGATCACCAGCCTGCTCATGATCGGCCAGTACTACCTCGAACGGCACTACTCGAAGGGTCTGACCCGGCAGCTCACCGCCCGTCAGCTGCAGGCACTCGCCGACGCACAGAACGCACCGGTCACCGAGGCCGGCAAGCCGACGCCGAAGCCCGGCGCACCGGGGGAGGAACGCATATGACGTCCGTCGACACGCCGATGGTGCGGGCCGACCGGGTCTGCAAGAGCTTCGGCGCCGTGAAGGTGCTCAAGGGCATCTCGCTCGAGGTCGGACGCGGCCAGGTGACCTGTCTGATCGGCCCGTCCGGATCGGGCAAGTCGACCTTCCTCCGGTGCATCAACCACCTCGAACGCGTCGATGCCGGTCGCCTGTACGTCGACGGGGATCTCGTCGGTTATGCCGAGCGCGGCTCGAAACTGTACGAACTGCACCCGCGTGCCGCCGCGAAGCAGCGCCGCGACATCGGCATGGTGTTCCAGCATTTCAACCTGTTCCCGCACCGCACCGTGCTGGACAACGTCGTCGAGGCACCGATCCTCGTGAAGAGGATCAAGCGCGGCGAGGCGGTCGAGAAGGCCCGCGATCTGCTCGCCCGGGTGGGGCTGGCCGACAAGGTCGACGCCTATCCCGCGCAGCTCTCGGGCGGCCAGCAGCAGCGCGTGGCGATCGCCCGCGCGCTCGCCATGGATCCCAAGCTCATGCTCTTCGACGAGCCCACCTCGGCCCTCGACCCCGAACTCGTCGGCGAGGTACTCGCGGTGATGCGCGATCTCGCGGACGGCGGCATGACGATGGTCGTCGTCACGCACGAGATGGGCTTCGCGCGGGAGGTCGCAGATCAACTGGTCTTCATGGACGGCGGTGTCGTGGTCGAGGCCGGCGATCCCCCGCAAGATCCTGGCCGACCCGAAGGAGAGCCGTACTCGGGAGTTCCTGTCCCGGCTGCTGTGAACGCCGGACCCTGAACCCGGCGGGGGTCGGGAGCCGGGATCAGGCGGGTTTGCGGCTGCAGAAGATGGCGGTGCCCGGGAAGATCGATCCGCGCAGCGGGCTCCACTGCCCCCACTCGCGATCGAGATGCTCGGGCCACTCGGGTTCGACGATGTCGTAGACCTCGAGCCCGGCGGCGACGAGTTCGCGCACCCGGTCGCCCACCGTGCGGTGGTGCTCGGCGTAGGTCGCGCGACCCGTCGGGTCGACCTCCACGTAAGGGGTCCGGTCGAAATAGGGGAACATCGCGACGAGGCCCTGTTCGCCGGGGTCGTCGGGGAAGATCCACCGCATCGGGTGGTTCACGGAGAACACCCATCGTCCGCCGGGGCGCAGCACCCGCGCGACCTCGCGCATCACCCGGGCGGAATCGGCGACGAAGGGCACCCCGCCGAAGGCCGAACACACGATGTCGAAGCTCGCATCGGCGAACGGCAGGTTCTCGGCGCCGGCCTGTACGAGCGGAACCGCCCGGCCGGAGGCGGCCGTCGCCGTGCGTCCGCGCTGCAGCATCCCCATGGAGATGTCCAGTCCGACCGCGCGGGCGCCCTGTCCCGCCAGCCAGCGGGCGCACGGGGCCGAACCGCATCCGAGTTCGAGGACGTCGCGTCCGGAGACCGGGCCGAGCAACTGCACATCGGCCTCGTGCAGACCCTCCGGGCACCACACGAACTCGCCGTCGGCCGAATCCGCGCCGAGGAAATCGCCGTGGG
>NZ_AJVB01000294.1:0-4674 GCF_000278445.1 Rhodococcus sp. R1101 | reverse complement strand
CGAGGGCTCCGGTGGGGGTGTGGGCGCCGGCGCAGGCGACGAGGGCGCGGGCGAGGGGGGCGGGCCGGTTTTTGCGGACGGCGGAGTCGTCGGCGAGCAGTTCGACGAGCAGTTTCACCGAGCCGAGCGCCGAGCCGGAGCGCACGACGCGGGGGAACGCTTCGTAGACGGCGGTGAAGGCCTCGAGGATGAGGTCGTGGCGGGCCCGGAGGTGGGAGTGTTCGTGGCGCAGGATCGCGCGCAGTTCGTCGTCGCCGAGGTTGTCGAGGGTGCCTTCGCTGAGCACCACGCGGTGCCGCAGTCCGGGCAGGCAGTAGGCGATGGGGTCGGCGGTGTCGAGGATGCGTACGTGCGGGTGGCGGCGGACGGCGGCGCCGCTCTCGCGGCGGTCGAGCAGGTCGACGAGCATGCGGTGGCGGGAGCGGCGGCGGCGGGTGCGCACCGCGACGCGCAGTACGGAGAAGATCAGGCGGGCACCGATGAACACGGTGAGGGCGAACACGACGATGTAGGTCAGCCACAGGGGCAGACCGAGGGCGTCGATTTCCTCGAGGGGGCCGGTGGTGGGGCGGCCGTCGGCGCCGGGGGCGAGCAGCCGGGCCGCGATGGCCAGGCCGCTGCTGAACGCGGAGAGCACCGCCGCCAGCGCCACGGACTGCCACAGCACCAGGGCGGCCCGGGGGTTGCGGTGCGGCCAGGTGGCGCGGGCGAGCAGCCCCGGCACCGGTCCGGCGAGGAGAAGCGCTGTGGTTCCGAAGAACAGCGCCGTGGTCGCGTTCATGACATCGAGTGTGTCAGCCGGCCCGCTCGGTGTCGTGGCCGGTGCTGTCGTCGCCGTGGTGCGCTTCGAGTTTCGCCAGCGCCGCGCGCAGGGCGGCGGCTTCGTCGGCGCCGACGCGGCCGACGAAGTGGACGAGGGCGGCGGCGCGACCGGCGGTCTCGTCGGCCTGGTCGAGGGCGTCGACCATGAGGCTGGCGACGAGTTCGTCGCGGCCGTGCACCGGCAGGTAGCGGTGGGCGCGGTCGTCGCGTTGCTGGATGACGAGGTTCTTCTTGGCGAGGCGCTGCAGGACCGTCATGACGGTGGTGTACGCGAGATTGCGGCGGGCGGAGAGGGCCTCGTGGACCTGCCGGACGGTCTGTGGTTCGGGGGTGGACCACAGGTGGTCCATCACTGCGCGTTCGAGTTCGCCGAGTGCTGCCATGTGTCGATTCTACGGATTTCTCCGACGAATGTGCGTACTACCCCTGGTCGTAGGGACTGACCTGGGTGGGATCCTGGTCACGCCCGGTGGGGACCTCCGGCGGCGCCGTAGACGTGGCGGGTGCCGATGGGCACGATCAGCGGCCGGTCGGACACCGGATCGTCGATGACGGAGGCGTCGAGATCGAACACCTCCCGCAGCAGTTCCACGGAGATCACCTCGGACGGGACCCCGGAGGCGACGACGCGGCCGTCCTTCATCACCACCAGGTGGTCGCTGTAGCGCACGGCCAGGTTCAGGTCGTGCAGCACCATCACCACGGTGCGACCGAGTTCGCTGTGCAGCCGGTCCACGAGGTCGAGGACCTCCACCGAGTGCGCCAGGTCGAGATAGGTGGTCGGTTCGTCGAGCAGCAGGATGTCGGTGCCCTGGGCGAGCGCCATGGAGATCCAGGCGCGTTGCCGCTGCCCGCCGGACAGTTCGTCGATGGGCCGGTCGGCGAGGTCGGCGATGCCGGTGCGTTCGAGGGCGACGGCGACCTCGTCCTCGTCGTCGGAGGACCACTGCCGGAACCAGGACTGGTGCGGATGCCGGCCGCGGGCGACCAGGTCGGCGACGGTGAGGCCTTCGGGGGCGAGGGGGGCCTGCGGCAGCATGCCGAGCACCCGGGCGACCTCGCGGGTGCGCAGGGTGGTGATGTCGCGCCCGTCGAGCAGCACGGTGCCGGTGCGGGGCTCGAGCAGCCGGCTCAGGGCGCGCAGCAGGGTGGATTTGCCGCAGCCGTTGGGGCCGATGACGGTGGTGACGACGCCGGTGGGGATGGCCAGGTCCAGGTCGTCGACGATGAGCCGGTCGCCGTAGCCGAGGCCGATGTGCTCGGCGACCAGCCGTGGCGCCGCGTGCTCGATCCGTCCGGGCGCCGGGGCGGGGGTCGGGTGGGTGTCGGTCATCGGGAGACCTTTCGGTTGGAACGCACCAGCAGGTACAGCAGGAAGGGGCCGCCGAGCGCGGAGGTGACCAGGCCGACGGGCAGCGGCACGGGCAGGATGGTGCGGGCGATCAGGTCGGCGGCGACGACGAACAGCGCCCCGGTCAGGGCGGAGGCGACGATCGGGCTGCCCGCCGAGCCGACCAGCCGCAGGGCGATCTGCGGGGCGGCGAGGGCGACGAAGCCGACGGGGCCGGCGGCGGCGGTGGCGACGGCGGCGAGCGTGCACGCGGCGATGAGCAGCAGCGCCTGCTGGGTCTGCAGTTTCACGCCGAGCGAGCGGGCGGTGTCGTCGCCGAGGCGCAGCGCCCCGACGGTGAAGGAGGCGGTGGCGGCCCAGCCGCCGACGATGAGCAGGGCGATGGCGGCGGGCACGACCTGGTTCCACGACACGCCGTTGAGCGAGCCGGTCAGCCACACCTGGGCGCGGCTGACGTCGTTGATGTCGGCGGAGACGAGCATCCACTGGGTCAGGGCGATGAGCATGGCGTTGGCACCGATGCCGATGAGCACGAGCCGGAAGCCGTCGGCGCCGCGCCGCCAGGCGAGCACGTAGATGGCGGCGGCGGTGAGCAGCGCGCCGAGCAGCGCCGACAGCGGCAGCCCGAGGGTGGCGAGCAGTCCGACGATCGATCCGCCGCCGGTGACGACGATCAGGGCGACCGCGGCGGCGGATGCGCCGGCGGTGATGCCGAGGATGTCGGGGCTGGCCAGGGCGTTGCGGGAGACGGATTGGGTGATGGCGCCGGAGACGGCGAGGGCGGCGCCGACGACGACGGCGGCGATGCCGCGCGGCAGCCGCAGGTCGAACACGATGAACCGGTCGAGGCGTTCGCCGCCGCCGAGGAGCACCTCGACGACCTGCAGCGGGCTGAGCGGATAGTCGCCGCGGCCGAGGGAGATCGACAGCAGCACGGCGGTGGCGACGACGATCAGCGCGCACACGACGACCATGCGGGCGCGCCAGACGACCGAGACGGAGCCGAGCCGGAAGGCGGGCCGGCCCGGCACGCGGGTGGAGACCTGGACGGGCGAGCGGCGCCGGCCCGTCGTGGCCGGCTCGTCCGGGGCGAGCGCGGGGGTGGGGGTGTCGTTCACAGGGCCACCAGCTTCCGGCGACGGACGAGGGCGATGAAGAAGGGGGCGCCGATGAGGGCGAGGACGATACCGACCTGCAGTTCGCCGGGGCGCACCACGATGCGGCCGACGACATCGGCGAGGACGAGCAGCGCCCCGCCGAGCAGCCCGGCGTAGGGGACGAGCCAGCGGTAGTCGGGGCCGGTCACCGCGCGGGCGATGTGCGGGACGATCAGCCCGACGAACGCGATGGGTCCGCAGGCGGCGGTGGCGGCGCCGGTGAGCACGGTGATCGCGGCGATGCCGATCACCCGGGTGGTGACGACATCGGTGCCGAGCGAGCGGGCGACGTCCTCGCCGAGGCTGAGCAGGTTCAGTGCCGGGGTGGAGGCGAGCGCGACGAGCAGGCCGACGACGATGAACGGGGCCACCTGCCAGAAGACGTCCATGCCGCGGCCGGCGACGGAGCCGACCACCCAGAAGCGGTAGCCGTCGAGGCTGGTCTGGTCGAGCAGCACGATGGTCTGGATCATCGCCTGCAGGAAGAACGCGACGGCCGCGCCGGCCAGCGCCAGGCTCAGCGGGCTGGAGCGGCCGTTGCCGATGGACGCGACGCCGAACACCACGATGCTGGCGAGGGCGGAGCCGGCGAAGGCGAACCACAGATATTGCGCCGGGCTGCTCAGCCCGAACAGGTAGATCGACAGCACCACCAGGAAGGCGGCGCCGGCGTTGATGCCGAGCAGACCGGCGTCGGCGAGCGGGTTGCGGGTGTGGCCCTGGATGAGGGCACCGGCGACGCCGAGGGCGGTGCCGACCAGCAGCGCGAGCAGGGTGCGGGGGATGCGCAGCGAGTGCACGATCACGTCGGTGTCGGAGCCGTCGTTGACGACCAGGGCGTGGAAGACCTCCGCGAAGCTCATCGGGCGGGCACCGACGGCGATGCTGGCGAGCGCGCCGAGCACGAGCAGCACGGTCAGGGCGGCCAGGCCGAGCAGGCGGCGGCGGCGCAGGGCGGCGACGCTGCCGTCGGTGGGGCGCGGGGTGAAGTCGTCGTGGCGGGCGTGGCGTTCGGTGACGATCTCGGTGCTACGGCGCAGCAGGGCGCGGCGGGTGCCGACCGGTCCGCCGGTGGCCGGGTCGCGCAGCACGAGACCGGTCCACTGCAGGCCCAGGCTCTGTCCGGTGCGGCCGGCGCGGTAGCCGTGGTTCCACCACATCAGCCCGGCGGCGGCGACCAGGGCAGCGCCGCCGAAGACGATGCGGTCGGTCTGGCCGCCGCCCTTGGCGTCGGCGAGGGTGTCGACGACCAGGGCGCCGACGAGCAGGGGCAGGGCGAGGAGGGCGAGGTCGCACGAGAGGGCGGCGATCCGGCGGCCCGCGTGGGGCGGGCGGTCGCGTCGG
>NZ_AJVB01000293.1:0-4694 GCF_000278445.1 Rhodococcus sp. R1101 | reverse complement strand
CAGCCGCTGCGCCAGCTCGGTGAGCAACGCGACCTGCGCCAGATAGTCGGTGTGCACGATCGACACCGCGTGGGCCACATCGGTTTCCGCGCGGGCCTGCTCGCCGAGGATGCCGAAGGCCAGCACCGCCACATCGATCGGCCCGAAGGCGGCGATGCGGTCGAGCACCGCCGGATGGGTGTCGAGGGCGTCGGCGTCGAACTCGACCGCCTGCACCGCCGTCGCGCCCGCCGCCCGCACGGCGGCGCACTCGCCGGCCAGCTCGTCGGCGCGACGCGCGGCCAGGATCACGATGCGGCCCGGGGCGAGCCGGGTGGCGACCTCGACGCCGATCTCGCTGCGTCCCCCGAAGATGACGACGGTTCCCTGCGCGGTGTGGTTCATGCGGCCAGTGTCCCGGGTCGAGCTCCGGGATGCCGTGGCGGGTCTCAGCCCGGCAGCACCGTCAACCCGTGCGGGCGCAGGTTCATCGACTCGCAGCCGTCCTCGGTGACGACGACGATGTCCTCGATCCGCGCACCCCACTCGCCGCGGAAGTAGATGCCCGGTTCGATGCTGAACGCCATGCCGGGCTGCAGGATGTCGTCGTTGCCGGAGACGATGTACGGCTCCTCGTGCACCGACAGGCCGATGCCGTGCCCGGTGCGGTGCACGAACACCTCCCCGTAGCCGGCGGCGGCGAGCAGGTTGCGGGCGGCGGCGTCGACGTCCTCGGCCCGCACCCCGGGACGCACCGCGTCGACGGCGGTCTGCTGCGCCTTCTCGAGCACCGCGATCTTCGTCGCGATCTCCGGGTTCGGTTCGCCGATGCTGTAGGTGCGGGTCGAATCCGAGTAATAGCCGGGTTCGACGGGACCACCGATGTCGATGACGACGATGTCGCCGGAATCGATGACGCGGTCGGACACCTCGTGGTGCGGGTCGGCGCCGTGCGGGCCGGAACCGACGATGACGAACGCCGCCGCGGTGTGCCCCTCCTCGACGATCGCCGCGGTGATGTCCGCGGCCACCTCGGCTTCGGTGCGCCCGGCGCGCAGCCATTCACCCATGCGGGCGTGCACCCGGTCGATGGCGGCACCGGCGCGGCGCAACGCCTCGACCTCGTCGGCGTCCTTGACCATCCGCAGCTGCCGGATCACCGACGTGGCGAGCGCCGGCGTGGTGCCGAACCGGGCGGTCAGCGGCACCAGATGCAGCGCCGGCATCGCCTCGGCCACCGCGAACACTCCGGCGGCCGCGACGAGCTCGCGCACCAGCGCGTAGGGGTCCTGACCGTCCACCCAGTCCCGCACCGGCAGCCCCAGCTCCCCGATGGCGGAGTCGTGCAGCGACGCCAGTTCCAGGCGCGGCACCACCACGCTGGCACCGGAGCCGTCGGTGGGGATCACCAGGCAGGTCAGGCGTTCGAACGACTCGGCGCGCGAACCGGTGAGATACCGCAGGTCCGGTCCGGGGGTGATGAGCAGCGCGTCGAAGCCGGCAGCGGCACCGAGTTCGGCGGCGCGGGCCAGGCGGGCCGCGTAACGGTCGGCGGGGAATCGGGTGGCGGCAGTGGTCATGCATCCGAGCCTAGTGGCCGCAGCCGGATGGCTGGCAGGATGTGGTCCGTGACCGCACCGGAGAACCTCACGCCCGCACCGGACCCCACGTTGATGCTGCTCGACGGCGCGAGCCTGTGGTTCCGGGCCTTCCACGCCATCCCGGAGAAGGTCACCGCCCACGACGGCAGCCCGGTCAACGCGGTGCGCGGCTTCGTGGACATGGTGGCCTCGCTGATCCGCACCCACCGCCCCACCCGGCTGGTGGTGTGCCTGGATCTGGACTGGCGCCCGGCCTTCCGGGTCGCGGCGATCCCGAGCTACAAGGCGCACCGGGTCGCTGCCGGGTCCGACGGCACCGTCGAGGAGGTCCCGCCGGCGCTGCTGCCGCAGGTGCCGGTGATCCTCGAGGTGCTCGCCGCCGCCGGCATCGCCACCGGCGGGGCGGCCGGATTCGAGGCCGACGACGTGCTCGGCACCCTCGCCGCCCGCGAAACCACCGACCGGGTGATCGTGGTCAGCGGCGACCGCGACCTGCTGCAGGTGGTGACCGACAGCCCGGTGCCGGTGCGGGTGCTCTACGCCGGTCGCGGCCTGGCCAAAGCCGAACTGTTCGATCCGGCGCTGGTCGCCGAACGCTACGGGGTGCCCGCCGAGCGGGCCGGCGCCGCCTACGCCGAACTCGCGGCGCTGCGCGGCGACCCCTCGGACGGGCTGCCCGGCGTCAAGGGGGTCGGCGAGAAGACCGCCGCGTCGCTGCTGCAGCAGTACGGTTCCCTCGACGCGGTGCGCGCCGCGGCGCTCGACGAGTCGACGTCGCTGGCGAAGGGCATGCGGGTCAAACTCGCCGCTGCGGCGGACTATCTGGATGCGGCGCTGCCGGTGGTGCGGGTCGCCACCGACGCGCAGGTGGACCTGTCCCGCTCGGACGTGCTGCCGGCGGAACCGGCCGAGCCGGAGCAGCTCACCGCGCTGGCGCAGCGGTGGGGGCTGGAGCGGCCGGTGTCCGCGCTGGTCGCGGCCCTGGCGGGCCGCTGACCCGGCTCGGTCAGTTGGGGCGACCCACCTCGTAGGTGCCGTTGTCGTCGGTGACGGTAACGGTCACCTCCCGGAACTGACCGTCCACGGTGACCGCGCAGGTGAAACTGTGCCCGGCCTCGACCTTCTGGTCGCCGGGGCACTGCACGTCGCCGACCTGCCCGGCCCCGTACGACTCGGTGAGCACCTTCGCGATGCCGGCCTGGGTGGATTCGGTGTCGAGGACCTTCCTGCCGAACATCGTCGCGGCGAGGATCCCGACGATGGCGAGCACCACGACGAGTCCGACGCCGCCCAGGATCCAGGGCAGCTTCGACTTCCCTGTCTGCGGGCCGTTCTGCGGCGGTGTGCCGGGCTGCTGCCAGGTGTTCGCGGGCGCTCCCCAGGGCTGCGTCCCGGCGGGCTGCTGACCACCCCACCCGGGCTGTGTCGGTTGCTGACCGGGCGCGCCCCACGGCTGTGCTCCCGGTTGCTGGGCCCAGCCCGGTGCCTGTTGACCGGGTGCCTGCTGTCCCCAGCCGGGCGCGGGTGGCTGCGGCGCCGGAGCCCAGCCCTGTTGCGGTGCACCGGTCGGCGCACCCCACGGATTCTGGTGCCCGGGAGTCTGCTGCCCGGCGGGCAGCGACCACCCGGGCTGCGGAGCGTTCCCACCCGCACCGGTGTCGGGTTGCCACGGCGACTGCCCGGCGGGCGACTGCCCCCACCCGGCGCCGCTGCCCTGCCCCCACTGCTGTCGGCCGGCGGGCGGCGCCCACGTCGACCCGGGCTGCTCACCGCCCCCGGACGTCGGGTTCGGTGCCCACGGATCCGTCGATTCCGGTGGCCTCTGCCCCGGCGAGTCCTGCGGTTCGTTCGGCCCGGTCATCGTCGTCTCCACTCACCCTTCCGTTGTGTGCCCATACGGTAGCGTCCACCCGCCGCCCGAGCATCCACGCCCGCCGGGCGAGCTACTCGGCGGTGGGATCGACGGCGACGACACCGCGGCGCACCGCCCCGACCGCCTTGCCCGCGGTGCGGGCGAGCTCCGGATCGTCCGCGCAGGTGCGGATCTGGTCGAGCAGATCGATCAGCTGCCGGCACCACCGCACGAAATCCCCGGGCGAGAGTTCCTTGCCGGCCGCCTCCGCGGCGACGAGCGCCTCGGTCAGCGACGCGGTGGACGCCCACGTGTAGGCGGCGGTGACGAATCCCAGATCCGGTTCCCGGGTGGGGGGCAGCCGGTGCCGGATCTCGTCGGCCCGCAACCCGTCGCAGATCCGGGTGGTCTCGGCCAGCGCGTGCCGGATCGGCCCCGTGGGTCCGACGACGGTGACCGGCTCGTCGGTGCGCGACTCGTAGATCACCGCCGAGGCGACCGCCGCCAGCTCGGCGGCGGACAGTCCCGCCCAGGCGCGGCGGCGCACGCATTCGGCGACCAGCAGATCCGACTCGGTGTAGATGCGGGCGAGCCGCTCCCCCGCCTCGGTGGTCGCCGGATCGGCACCCTCGGTGAGATAGCCACGTTCGGTGAGCAACGCGACGATCTTCTCGAAGGTGCGCGCCAGCGAATCCGTCGCCGCGGCGGCCTTGCGACGCTGCTGCTGCGTCTCGCGCAGCAACCGGTGGTAGCGCTCCCCGACACGCGCGAGCGCATCGAGATCGGGATGCTTGCGCGCCGGATGGTGCTTGAGCTCGCGGCGCAACGCGTCGATCTCGCGGGTGTCGCCCTTGGCCTTGCTGCGCTTGGGACGGCGCGGCGGCACCAGGCCCTTCGACCGCAGCGCCGACGCGATGTCGCGGCGCCCGCGGCCGGTGCGGTGATCGACGTGCCGCGGCAGCCGCAACGAGCCCAGCACCGTCGCCGGCGTCGGGAAATCCCCGGCCGAGAGGCGACCGGACCAGCCGTCGGCGGTGACCACCTGCGGCCGCGGATCGCCGGCGTCGGTGTCCGGCAGAACCACCACCGCCAGCCCGGTGTGTTTGCCGGCGGGTACCGCGATGATGTCGCCGCGGCGCAGGGGCACCAGCGACGCCACCGCCGCGGTCCGCCGATCCTGCTTTCCGCGCCGCTCATGGGCGCGTTCGGCGTCGGTCAGTTCGGCGCGCATCCGCAGATAGTCGAGGATCTCGCTGTCCTCA
>NZ_AJVB01000292.1:0-4708 GCF_000278445.1 Rhodococcus sp. R1101 | reverse complement strand
GTCGAACACGTCGGTCAGGATCTCGTCCCGCATGATCTCGTCGCTCGTGCCGCCCGTCACGATCAGCCCGTCGCGCAACGCGATGATGTGATCGGAGTATGCGGCGGCGATGTTCACGTCGTGGATGACGAGCACGATCGTCTTGCCGAGCTCGTCCGCCGCCCGCCGCAGCTGACGCATCATCAGCACGGCGTGCTTCATGTCGAGATTGTTGAGCGGCTCGTCGAGCAGGACGTACTTGGTGTCCTGTGCCAGCACCATCGCCACGAAGGTGCGCTGCCGCTGGCCACCCGAGAGCTGGTCGAGGAAGCGGTCTGCGAGGTCGGTGAGGTTGAGGAACTCCATCGCCTCGTCGACGTGCCGTTCGTCTTCCGCCGTGAGCCGGCCCTGGCAGTGCGGGAACCGGCCGAAGCCGACCAGTTCGCGGACCGTCAGGCGCGCGGTGATGTGGTTCTCCTGCCGCAGGATCGACAGATGCTTGGCCAGCTCCCGGGTCTTCGTGGAATGCACGTCGAGTCCGCCCACGGTGACGGTGCCCGTGGTGGGCTGGAGCAGACGGCCGATGATCGTCATGAGCGTCGACTTGCCGGCGCCGTTCGGTCCGATCAGCGAGGTGATGCCGCCCTCGCGGATCGTGCCGGAGACGGGTCCGAGGACCCGCTTGTCCCGGTACGACATCGAGACGTCGTGGAACTCGATCACAGCGTTCCCTTTCTCAGGAGCATGAACAGGAACAGGATGCCGCCGACGAACTCGATGATCACCGTGAGGAATCCGCCCGCGTAGAAGATGTGCTGCATGAAGAACTGGCCGAAGGCGAGGGTGATCACGCCCAGCAGGAACGCCATGGGCATCACGTACTGGTGCTTGTACGTCCCGGCGATCTGATAGGCGAGGGTCGCGATGAGGAATCCGAAGAAGGTCATCGGCCCGGCCAGCGCGGTCGCGAACGCCACGAGCAGCGCGATGAGGACGAGCATCAGCGTCAGCTCGCGTTTGTAGGCGACACCGATGTTGGTCGCGGTGTCGCGGCCGAGCAGCAGTGCGTCGAGGCGGTGGCGACGACGCCACAGGATCACCCCGACGACGATGCAGATGCCGAACGCGAGGGGCAGATAGTCGCCGGGCACAGACGACAAGCGGCCCATCAGCTCGACCGAGAGCATGTCGTATTCGGTGGGGGAGAGCACCCGCTGGACGAACGTCGACAGACTGTCGAAGGCCATGCCGAGCACGACGCCCACGAGCAGCATCAGGAACAGGCTGCCGAACCGGCCGGAGAACAACCAGCGGTAGAGCAGGGTCGCCAGCACCACCATGAGCGCGGTCTGCAGGACGAGCTTGGGGATGCCCTCGGAGGTCGCGATCGCGGTGGCTCCGAAGAAGAAGACCGTCAGCGTCTGCATCAGCGTGTACAGGGAGTCGAACCCGATGATGGACGGTGTCAGGATGCGGTTGTCGGTGACCGTGTGGAACACGACGGTTCCCATGCCGTGCGCGAACGCCGCGACCAGCATGGCGCCGAGGACGGTGAGGCGGCGCGGGAAGGTGAAGTCGAACGAGCCGCGGATGAACAGGAACAGATAACACGCGACCGCGACGACGGCGATCATCGCGACGACGGCCAGGCGCACCCTCGGCGACAGGCGACGGCGCTCGCCCTTGCCGGCCGGGACGGCCCGTGCGCGCACGGAATCAAGCACTGACATGACGACGCTGCCTCAGAACGAGAGTGATGAAGACGGCGGCGCCGACGACGCCGAGGACGACGGACGCGGGAATCTCCATGGGGGCGACGATCGTGCGGCCGACGAGGTCGCACGCGAGAAGCAGTCCGGCGCCGACGACGGCGACCCAGGGCAAGTTCTTGTGCATGTCGTCGCCGAGCATCATCGACACGAGATTCGGCACGATCAGGCCGAGGAACGGGATGAAGCCGACCACGACGGTGGTGACGCCGGTGGCGACCGCGACGAGAGTGACGCCGAGGAAGACGACCTGCTCGTACTTCAGCCCCACGTTGGTGGCGAGGTCCTTACCGAGCCCGGCGATGGTGAACCGGTCGGCGAGAAGATAGGCGAGTACGGCGACCGCGAGCACCGCCCACAGCGGTTCGTAGAAGCCGCGCACGACGCTGCTGAAACCACCCGAACGCCACGCCGACATCGACTGCAGCAGGTCGAAGTTGCCGGCGAGGAAAGTGGTGATCGAGCCGACCACGGCACCGAGCATGATGCCGACGAGCGGCACGATGATCGACGACTTCAGGGCGATGCGGCGCAGGACGACGATGAACACCATCGTCCCCGCGAACGCGAAGATCACCGCGATCACCATCTTGACCATCGGCGACGCATCGGGAACGACGATCAAGGTGGTCAGCAGGCCGAGACCGGCCCACTGCGCGGTACCCGCGGTGGTCGGTTCGACGAACTTGTTCTGGGTGATCAACTGCATGATCACGCCCGAGATGCTCATCGCGACGGCCGCGAAGATCAGGGCGAGGGTCCGCGGCACGCGGGAGATGAAGAACATCTCGCGGGCCGCGGGGTCGTGGATCAGTGACTCGATGGTGATGTCGTAGCCGCCGACCATCAGGGACGCCACGGTCAGTGCCAGAACGACCACCGAGATCACCGGCAGCAGCACTTTGTTCTTCGTCATGGGACTCGGATCCGGAGAAGGGCGCTACACACGCAGCCTGCCCCGGCCCGTGATCAGGATCGGGGCAGGCTGCCGTGGAGCGTCGAACAACAGGGACTTACTGTGCCGACCGGTTCGCGGCGCCGAAGGCATCGGCGATCTGCTGGAACGCCTCGGTGTAGGACTCGATGCCCTCACGTTTGTAGAAGTCGTTGTCCAGGTAGATGATCTGGTCCTTGGTGGCGAAGGTGGTGGCGGCGAATGCTTCCTGCGCATCGATGACGGAGGCCGCCGGTTGCGGGGTTGCCTCGCCCGGAACGGCGACGGCGGAATCGCGGTCCAGCACGATCATCCAGTCGGGGTCGGCCTGCGCGATGGTCTCGGGAGCCAGACCGGAATCGCCGTGGACGTCGCCGGCGTCCCCGGCGAACACATCCTTCAGGTTCACGCCCTCGAGCAGGCGGCCGATGCGGCCCGAAGCGTTGTCGATCTTGCCGCCGGCGACGACGGCGAGGAAGACGCTCTCGCCGTTCGTGGCGGCCCGGGCAGCCTCGGTGGCGGCATCGAGCTCGGCGACGATCTCCTCGGATTCGGCTTCCTTCCCGAAGATCCGACCGAGGGTGAGGGTCTGATCCTTCAGTCCCTGGATGTAGCCGCCCTCGGAGTCGTCCAGCGCGGAGACGTCGACCACGGGAGCGATCTTCGACAGTTCCCCGGTGAACTCGGCGAATCGCGACCCGCCGATGATCAGGTCCGGCTCGGCTTCACTCACGAGCTCGAGCTTCGGCTCACGATGAGTGCCGACGTCGAGAATGGAGTCGTCCTGACGCCACTCGTCGAAGCCCGTGTTGGGGAGGAGGGTCTTCGGCAGGGCGACAGGGGTGATGCCCCAGTCGCGCAGCATCTCGAACGACTTGTTGTCGAGGGCGACCACGCGCTCGGGGGCCACCGGAACTTCCATCTCACCGTTGTTGGTCTCGACGGTGACCGTCGCGCCGTTCCCGGATCCGGTCGCGTCGGTGCCGCTGTTCCCGCATCCGGTGAGGACGAGCGCGCCGACGAGGGCCGGGGCGAACAGCATGCGTTTGAAATTCAGTTTCACGGTGTGACTCCGAGGGGCGCGGCGGCGTTGTGACGAAAGCCAGAACGCTCGAGGTTTGGTAAGGCAACGGTCACATAGTATTGGTTAGCCAATCCTGCGTTACCCTCGGGTCTCGTGACATGGACCGCCGGGAGGAAGCGTGGGATCGTCCGTTCCCTGGTGCCACGGATTCACGGGTACGGTCACGTCATGAACGAAGCCGAGCGGATCGCCGGGTTCCGTAGCGTCCACGGACTCGACCACCTCGTGGATGTCCACACGCATTTCATGCCCCGCCGGGTCATGGACAAGGTCTGGGCATACTTCGACTCCGCGGGGCCGCTCATCGGACGCCCGTGGCCGATCACCTACCGGCACGACGAGGAGGAGCGCGTCGCTCGGCTGCGCGAGTTCGGAGTAGCGCGGTTCACCGCGATGCTGTACCCGCACAAACCCGCGATGGCGGCATGGCTCAACTCGTGGGCGGCCGATTTCGCGTCACGCACCCCCGACTGTCTCCACACCGCCACCTTCTATCCCGAATCCGACGCGAAGGACTACGTCGCGTCGGCGCTCGAGGCGGGTGCACGTGTGTTCAAATCCCACATTCAGGTCGGCGACTATTCACCGCTCGACCCGCTCCTCCACGACGTGTGGGGTCTCCTCGAGGACTCGGGTGTGCCCATCGTCGTGCACTGCGGGTCGGGACCGGCGCCCGGTGCCCACACCGGTCCCGCACCCATGCACGAACTTCTGCGCCGGTTTCCGCGGCTGACGGTGATCGTCGCGCACATGGGCATGCCCGAGTACCGCGAATTCCTCGATCTCGCCGAGCAGTACGAGCGGGTCCACCTCGATACGACGATGGCATTCACCGATTTCGTCGAGAAGGACGCCCCGTTCCGCCGGACCAGCTGCCCCGTCTCGACGCACTTCGGGAGAAGATCCTCCTGGGCAGCGACTTCCCGAACATCCCGTACGGCT
>NZ_AJVB01000291.1:0-4712 GCF_000278445.1 Rhodococcus sp. R1101 | reverse complement strand
CCCGAAGAACACCGGCCGCTGCACCGCGGGCGCGGGGAGGTGTGGGTGCCGGCGGTGCTGCGGCCGGTGTTCTTCGGGATGCGACTGTTGCCGCGCGCGATCTGGCGGCGGATGCCGCGATGACACCTGCCGTAACCCGCCACGGCGCCGTCGGACAAGGACGGCTCCGTGCCCAGCAGTAGCGTAGAGAGCTCGGGACATGAAATGAGTGGCTCGAAGACGAGTTCGATGAACTGTGGCCGACCCCGGGCTTGATCCCGGAATGTAGGTCATGCCCGACTGATCGCGATTCGGAGTCGACCGAGTCGCCTTCGCGCAGACGGGCTGTTGTCGATTGCCGGGCGGTACAGCCCTTGTCGGCACAGATCCGGTCGTCGGGGACCCGGGCCCGAGCGTTGCGCTGGTAGATCTTGGCCCGCGGCGCTGCATCGAGCCGGGCCCGATCAGGATTCCATCCATGAGGCGACCGAAGTGCTGGTCGGATCAGCTGTACGAGACCGACATGCAGGACGGTCGGACGGCCGTCTACCCCAGGACATGGTCGAGCGCCTACTTCCGCCGCGACAAACTCACGGTTCGAAACCGACCGATTTTGCGTTTGTTTCGTTTGCTGCGTATATTTCATTCGGAGGAGGTGGGCGATGTCCGCGATCGAACGTCCCAGTGCCATGGAGCAGGAGCAGGCACGACAGGCACTGAACGCTCTGCGGGACGTCAAACCCGGTCCCGACACGGTCGACGTCACCGTCGCGGGGACAACCGAGTCCGTGCATCTGCCGAGCGCGGCCCTGGAACTGATCAAAGACGTCTTGGCCAACATGGCTGCCGGCCAGGGAGTGACTGTCGTTCCCGCCCATGCCGAGCTGACCACCCAACAGGCAGCCGAGCTGCTCAACGTCTCGCGCCCGCACGTGATCAAACTCCTCGACCGAGGTCTCATCCGCTACCGGCTCGTGGGCCGGCACCGCCGGATCCTGGCATCGTCACTTCTCGAGTACCGGCGTACCCAGCAGCGAGATGCGCGCGGGGCGGCGGACGAGCTGGCCGCGCTGTCCGAGGACCTCGGACTCTACTGACGTGACCTTCATCGTCCTCTACGACGCGAACGTGCTGTACCCGAATGTGCTGCGGGACGTCCTTATCCGCCTGGCCCAGACCGGTTTGGTGCATGCACGGTGGAGCGAGCGGATTCTCGACGAGACGTTCCGCAATCTCGCTGCCGACCGACCGGACATCCCCACCGACACCCTGGCCAGGCTGCGGGAGCTGATGAACCGAGCGGTGCCGGACTGTGTGGTCACCGGGTACGAGGTGCTCATTCCGGCGTTGAGGCTGCCCGATGAGGACGACCGGCATGTGCTTGCCGCGGCGATCCGCTGCAGCGCGCAGGTGATCGTCACCGCGAACCTGCGTCATTTCCCCGATACCGAACTTGCCCAGTTCGGCATCCAAGCCCTGCACCCGGATGAGTTCGTCATGGATCTGTTCACGCTCGACGGGGCGCGGGTACACCAGGCGATCAGCGCTACCGCCGCGGCGTGGCGCAACCCGCCCGGTACACCGGCCGACGTATGCGACCGCCTCGCCGCAGCGGGCTTACCGATCTCCGCCGCAGCGTTGCGCCGCTGAAGATCACGATGCACGCCCGCGACCGTGTTGTTCCGAGACCACCTTGTGAACACCCTGAACTGGTGCGTTGATCCACTGCGGAGGGCGAACCGAGGTTCTGAGACGGCACGGCGGTGCAACGCATCCTGGTGGACCGGGTCGGTCTCGAGGACGAACCTGCACGCTTTGCCGTCGGCTACTGCCCCACACCCGGCGAGGTGCTCGATCGACCCAACTTGCCTGCTCAGCTGCGGCGGGATTCGAGCAGCCGCAGCCAGATTTCGCTGATGGTGGGGTAGGACGGCACCGCATGCCACAGGGTGCCCAGCGGCACCTTGCCGACCAGGGCGATGGTGGCGGCGTGGACGAGTTCGGCGACCTCCTGGCCGACGAAGGTCGCGCCGACGAGGGTGTCGGTGGCCCGGTCGACGACGAGCGCGGCGTGCCCGGCGTAGTCGTCGCGGGCCAGCGCGGCGCCGGCGACATCGAGGTCGGCCTCGAGGACCTCGACGTCGAATCCGTCGGCGCGGGCCTGGTCGGCGGTGCGGCCGACCGCGGCGATCTCCGGGACGGTGAAGATCACCTGCGGGATCTGCCCGTGGTCGGCGCTCGCCCGGAACCGGGGTCCGTCGGTGGGGCGGTTCTCGGCGCGGGCGGCGATGACGTCCCCGCACACCCGCGCCTGGTATTTGCCCATGTGGGTCAGCGCGGCGCGACCGGCGATGTCCCCGACCGCGTAGAGCCACTGCCCGCCCACCCCGTCGACGGTCAGATCGTCGGCGACGCTCACCTTCCCGTCGGACAGACCCACAGTGTCGAGACCGAGCCCGTCGAGGGTGGGCCGGCGGCCGGCGGCGACGACGATCTCGTCGACCTCGACGGTGCTGCCGTCGGACAGTTCGACGGTGGCGGGGCCGCCGTGGATGCGGCCGACGCCGGTGTCCTTGACGTCGGAGCGCTGCACCGAGCGGATCTCGGTGCGGTACCGCACATTCAGGCCCTTGTGGGCCATGCGGTCGGCGACGCGTTCGGCGGCGAACGGCTCGACGCGCGGCAGCAGCCGGTCGCCGCGCACCGCGACGGTGAGTTCCTCGGCGCCGAGTTGCCGCAGCCAAGTGACGGTTTCACAGGCAACGACCCCGCCGCCCACGACCAGCACCCGGTGGGGGACCTCGAGCAGGTTCGTCGCGTCGCGGGAGGTCCACGGACGGGCGTCGCGCAGCCCGGGCAGGTCCGGAATCGACGGGACGGTGCCGGTGGCCAGCACGACGGCGTGCCGAGCCTGCAGACGACGTGGCCCGTCGCCGCCGGTGACGGTGACGGTGCGTTCGCCGGTCAGGCAGCCGCGGCCGCGCACGACGTCGATGCCCGCGCCCGTGGCCCAGTCGACCTGGGAGCTGTCGTCGCGATGGTGGGTGAAGCCGTCGCGACGGGCCAGCACGGCGGGCACCTCGACGCCGTGGGCGCTGATCTTGTCGGCGACGCCGGGCATGTTGCGGGCGGTGGCGAGCACCTGGGTGGGACGCAGCAGCGCCTTGCTGGGCATGCACGCCCAGTAGGAGCATTCACCGCCGACGAGTTCGTGTTCGACGAGCACCGCGGTGCGGTCGCTGCCGGCGATGGCGTACCGGGCGGCGTTCTCCCCGGCCGGTCCGGCGCCGAGCACGATCACGTCGTAGGTGTCGGTTTCCCCCGTCGCACCGGTCATGGCTTCACGGTAGGTGGGGATGCGGCCGCTGCGCGGGGGTTCGGTGGCACCGGTCCGGTTCGCGAAGTCCGCCGTGTGGGGCTGGTCAGCGCAGGTGCGGGGAGTCGGCGTCGAACACCAATCCCATGGGGGCGAGCACCCGCACCACCTGCTCGGCGGTCCACTCGTCCAGATCGCACAGCAGCACCGACCGCCACGGGGTGACGATCACCGGACGGTCGACGGCGGCAAGGAATTCCGCGAGGCGGGCGGGGAGGATCCCACCGGGCAGGCCGCCGGCGAGGGTGACCGCCCCGTCGGGCTGGTCGAGCCAGCCGATCGGTGGTTGCGGCCCCGCCGGGACCGGCTCCGGGTCACCGGTGGGGTCGGTCGGTGGGTCGAGCAGCGCGTCGGCGGCGTCGGCGGGGTCGACGCGCACCCCGGTGTCGGCGCCGTCGCGGATCACCGCGAACCGGCCGTCGGGGCGGGCGAGGACCGCGACGGTGGGGGCGAGGGCGACGATGTCGCCGGTGCCGTCGTCGAGCCCGACCACCGTGCCGGCCGGCACCGGCTGCTCGACGATCCGTGCCCCCACGGTGGCGGTGAGCTCGCGCAGGTCGCGGTGCCCGCCGATACGGCCGCTGAGCGGGGAGACGAGAAGCCGTGCGCGGGTGGGCACGTCGACGGTCAGACCGGCGGAAGTGAGAGCTGCGGCGATGGCGGCAGGGTCGCCGCGCACCTGCAGCTGGGCGTGGGCGGTCAGATGCAGTTCGCCGCCGCCGTGGGTGTGGGCGAGCTCGGCGAGCACCTGTATCTGCGGAGAGGTCAGGTGCCCGGCGGGCAGGTGCACGTCCACAGCGGTATCGGCCATGCCCGCCAGGGTAGAACGCGCCGGACGCGGGACGCGCGGCGCCGGTGGACGGTGCGGTTTGTAGGGTGGGATCCATGCCCGATTCGACGCCCCCGACATTCGCGGACCTCGCCGCCGCCACGTTCGTGCTGCTGACCACCTACCGCACGGACGGCAGCGCGGTGGGCACCCCGGTGTGGGCGGCGCCCGAGGGGAACCGGCTGCTGGTGTGGACGGTCGCCGATGCCTACAAGGTGCGGCGGCTGCGCCGAGATCGACGGGTGTCCCTGGCGATCTGCGACGCGCGCGGCAACCCGAAGTCGGTGGCGGTGCCCGGCACCGGGGAGGTGCTCGACGCCGGCGGGTCGGCGCACGCGCGGTCGGTGATCGCCCGCAAGTACGGGCTGCTCGGCCGGCTGATCGTCGGCGCGAGTGTGCTGCGCCGCGGCCGCACCGGCACCGTGGGCCTGGCGTGTGTGCTCGGCTCCGCCGACGAGATCGCCGGTCGGTAGGCGCTGTGGCCCGCTCTCACACCTACCGGTCCCAGGCGGTCGCGGTGGCCCTCGC
>NZ_AJVB01000290.1:0-4725 GCF_000278445.1 Rhodococcus sp. R1101 | reverse complement strand
GACTTCTGCAAGAGCATCGCCGACCGTCGGCTTTTCGGGGTCGACCCACTCCGAGACCTGTTGGCCTCTGGCCTGTGCGAAGCCGTCGAGATCGCTCCGGAGTTGGGTGATGTCGTGAGCGAGGTTGTGGGTCGCGCCCCAACGGAATCCGTCGAGACGGTTCATCCGCGAGTACTCGGACAAATGTTGCCGTGCGTGATTGAGGAGTCTGCCGTCCTCCTCGGCATGGTCGGCGAGCAGACCACGGGCGTCGTCGAGCACCATCTTCAGGTGTTCCGGCTCGACCGCCTGCACCCGCGCGATACGCAACCGCTGCCACAGGTACAGCGACTGCTCGCTGACCACCAGGAGATGCAGGGTTTCGCCGAGGCGGTTGTCCTCCACGGCCCGTCTGAGGTAATCGGCACGTTCGTTGATCGGTTTGGTCGGGTCGAAACCGGCGAGGGTGCGTTTGATGTGTTCGCGGAGTCGTTCGATCGTCAGTACGAGCTCCGGCCCCAGCCCGGCTACGGATTCCCAGTCGGTATTGGTGAGGACCCGGTGTTCGTCGAGCCGTCCGACGAGGCGCTCGAGCACGACGTAGTGGCCGCGGACGTCACCCGCCCGCGATGCTTCGGCCAGTGCCAGTACGCGCTCGACTTGGTCCTCGACCCGCTCGATCGATTTCTGAACCGAGTCGATCGCGGTGGCGAGCGCGACCTGCACGGCGAACATCTGAACGGACAGAAGTTTGGCGGGCGCCAGGTTTGCGGGTTGCCATTGCACCTGGTGACTGAACTTCCCGGCGGAGTTCCTCAGGACTCCGTGGAAGTATCCATCCCCGGCGGGGATGGCATGGTTGCTCTGCAGATTCTTTACGGTCTTCGGGGCCAGCCGGACGAATTCTCCCGCCTGGGCTGCCAAGGACCAACCGCCTGCAGCGGCCGCGGCTGCGTGGCCGGCCATGGTGGGGGAGATGGCGGCTGTCTCGATGGCATCCTCGGTGAGGAGGCGAAGCTGCGCGATGTATTTGGTGACCACACTCTGATCGCCACAGACCAGCAGCCCTTCCGGTTCGACGCACAGCGTCAAGTCGGTGCCGGATAGTTCGTCTATCGGGACGACATCCGTGCCTGTGGCCCCTACCAACTCGCTCATCTGCCTGTTCTCCTCCGATCGGCCCCGACGGACCGGGAAACTACCCTGCGGTTCGGACATCGCCGCAAAGGGGACGAACGTAACAGCGTGGTTGGCGATCAGTGCAGAGACTGTAGTAGGGCGCCTATCAACGCGCTAAGCCGAGGTTCGCTCGCGCTACACGCGCGGCGAGCCTCGGTTCAGCGCGCGAGAGTTGGACCGACGCAGACGGACCGGAGGTAAGACCCCGGTCATCTGGTCTACGAACCCTCCACCACGTCACCAGTGGATGGCTGCCACCGAATCCAGCGGTTCGGCGATCGCCTCCGCCGCGACCTGCAGATCGGCTTCGCGCAACGCCTGCGGAAACCGCAGCAGTGCGCGCTGCTCGATCTCGGTCAACGGCACCTGGAAGACCCGGAACTCGTCGAGGTCGAGCACCTCGAGCTGATCGAGGTTCTGGCTCAGCAGGAACCCTCGGGCCTTGAGTTCGCCGTTCTCCACGAACACGAGCACCTTCCAGAACTCGCGGGGGATCTTCACCCTCCGAAACTCGCGGTCGTCGTCCGCGAACACCGGGCCGCCGAACGCCGACACCTTCAGATCGTCGACCTCCACATCAGCGAAGACCGCGTCTTCGAGCTTTCCCCAGACCCCGTCGCGGGCGCTCTGGTTGAAGTCGTCCATCTGCGGGGTGATGTTGGTGTAGAAGAACGAGTCCCTGTTCGCCTTGGTCGCCTCGCTCGTGCTGCCCCACAGCAGGTCGGCGCGTCGCGCAAGGTGCCCGCGGTCGAGTCGGTTCGCCCGGTACAGCTCGTTGCCGACCTGGGCGTCCGCTGCCAGCCGTGGATCCTTGACGAAGTCGATGTTCTTACGACTGAGTTTCTTCATGGATCCGCCGTCGATGTTCCACGCGACCCAGGCCGCGAACCGACGCGACTTGCGCATCGCCAGCGAGAAGTGCGTGTAGTGCAGAACCTCGGAGCCGTCGTTCGCCTTCGCGATGTCGGGCATTACCTCGGCCGTCACTTCGGGAAGCGGGACGGGCGTCGACAGGAAGTTCGGGTCGTAACCGACGGCCGCGACTGCCTCCTCCGAGGCGGGCGGGGTCAGGGTTACGCCCAGCTTCTCGAAGACGGACTGCGGCAGGCACGCCAACGCGTGCTCGTCGGAGTTGCCGTTGGCCTCGCCGGCGAAATGCAGCCCGGCCAGGACGGTGGTCGCCGCGCCGGTTCCGGAGCGGAACATCCACGCCGCTCCGGAGTCGCCACCGCTGCTGATCTCACCGTCGGCCGCAGGGTGCTTCGGGTCGGGTCCGATCTCGAACCCACCGATGGACTTCGTGCCGACCCCTCGATACGTGATCTTGGCGATCACGTCGACACGACGCACCAGACCGTGGGTGATGCCGGTGGTGCGACCACTCTTGATCACCTTGTCGCCGAGTTCGGGTTCCCCGATTGCGTCCGGGACCACGCTGAGCCCGCAGATCTCCGGATCGAACTGCCGATCCTCGATGGTCGCCACGGCACAGTCCCCGGCCGGCCCCAGATGCGACCGCGCGAGTCGTCCCACCCGGTTGTCGTTGATGCGATTGTCGTCGTGCGGACCGGGTTGGACGATCGTGTCACCCACCCGACCCGCCGCGTTGTGCAGCACGTGCCAGTTGCTGAGCATGTACGGGGTGTGGTTGTCGACGTCGTAGACGATGCATCCGATCGTCCCGGCACTGACACTCGTGTGCCCGACGCTCACACCCGGGACGATCGGACCCAGCCGCGTCTTCCGGGGCGGCGTCGCGGCCTCCGGGACGCGGCGGAATGCGGGTTCGTACGATCGTTCGATCACATCGGTCGGAACCTCCACACCGTTCACGGTGATGCTCTCGGGAAGCGGGGAGGTGCCCAGTGCTTCGAGAGCTTCGGGCTCCGATACCTTCTCGTTCACCGTGAACTGCACGGCGAGCTCGTCGGTCGGTTTGCCGTCCACGTGTTTGTATCCGACGCCGACGGACGAGACGTTCGGATCGTCGAGGTAGTCGGCGCCCTTGGTGCGGATGAACTTCCGCAGAGCGACGGCGAGCTCGTCCTTCTCGGGGCGGGGTGTGCGGCTGGTCCTGCCGTTCTTGGTAGCCATGTTCGATCCTTGTGGATACGACGCGACGATGACGCGGCGCCGTCGGGTGGATGAATCGGAAGCCGATCAGCTGAAGACGACCGTGTGATCCAGGCTCGTGGTGGGAACGATCAGCTTCTGGAGACCGCGGTCGGTTCCCGACGAGCCGGCGGTGTTCCAGCACCAGTCGAATGCCTGCTGCGGCAGGTTGGTGACGAACGGCCCGCTCCATTCCGGGCTGCCGCCTTCGCCGTGCGCGTAGAAGAAGAACTTGCTCCCGCCGACGAATCCCGAGCGGACCTTGGCGGTGGCACCCGGCGCGAGTCGCCACCAGCCCTTCTTCGCCCAGTCGCCGCCGTCCGGGCATCCCGGTGAACTGTATGCATATGCAACCCAGACGGATTCGCCCGTCCGATTGCGGAAGAAGAGTCCCATGATCTATTCCTGTGTCGTGAGCGGCGGGTCGGCCGGCAGATCGGCGTCCCCGTTGTCGTCGGTGGACTCGTTCGAGCCGGGGAAGTGCTCCGACGCGGTTGCCGTGGAGGCCTGCGAGTCGGTATCGGGTTTGTCGACGGTCGGCGTCACCGGCATCGATTCGTCGGCCAGGGAGAGTGCGGCGGCTTCGGCTTCGTCCAACAGCCGCCACTGTCCGGGTTGCGTACTCATTCTCGGGACTCCGATCTGGAGGAACGCGGATCCGTCCGCGGTCTGTGAGAAGAAAGCTACGAGCGCGCAAGCATTCCGGGGAGAGTAGAGGGCTACTCGATTCGTGGTGGCACAGCGCATTCGGCGCTGCGGGACCGGTGACTCGGGTCCGCCGCAGCAATCCGGCAGGGGTCGCACGTCTGCCGATGAACGAGTAGTGGAGTACTCGTGACCGGACGTATCCGTCGGTTCTACGGTCATGACGAATCGAAGAACCGCCGGAGCTCCAGCAGAGGTTGCGAGATGCGCGCGCTCGAAGGCTTCAACACACGATCTCGGTATCGGACCGCCGGTGCCGTTGCGGCGTTGGCGCTCTGCGTCGTGGGAGTCGCGGGATGTGATCGGACGTCCGGGGGGTCGGGGTCACCGACCTCGTCGATGACGAGGAGTGTGTCTCGAACGTTGCCGGAATCTGGACCGGCAACGGTCCAAACTACGGCGGGGTCGGAGACGACGCCGTACATGGAGACCACGTCGTACGTGGTACGGACTCGGAATCCGGGTCCGCAACCGACGTCGAGGGACGTGCCACCCGCCCCGACTACAACCCAGCCCCCCGCTACGCCTACCTGGGATACTCCCACTGACGGGATCGGTGACGACGTACCACCCGACGAGAATGTGCCGGCTCCCGATGAGTGACGACGCCACCCGCTCGACAACGGCATATCCGCCCCATATGTGGGTCGGCCTGCTCGCCGGCATCGTCGCTCCGACAACCCTGCTGACGGGTCTTTGTTACTACTTCGGTTTCGTCTCCGCCCGAGCGTATTTCGCGTACTTCGGTGT
>NZ_AJVB01000289.1:0-4736 GCF_000278445.1 Rhodococcus sp. R1101 | reverse complement strand
GCAGTTCCCCACGAGCGTTTCGAGGAGCTCGGCTACCGGGTGGCGCACGTCGGGCTGAGCCAGTGGAACGGTGTGGCCATCGCCTCGCGTGTAGGCCTCGACGACGTGCAGATCGGATTCGACGACCAGCCCGGTTTCTCCAAGGACCCGGAGGCCGAACCCGCACTCGAGGCGCGGGCGATCGGCGCGACGTGCGCCGGTGTGCGCGTGTGGAGCCTGTACGTGCCCAACGGCCGCGACCTGCACGACCCGCACTACACCTACAAGCTCGACTGGCTCGCCAAGCTGCGCGCCGACGCCCACGGCTGGGCAACCGCGGCTCCCGAGCAGCCCATCGCCCTGGTCGGCGACTGGAACGTCGCCCCCACCGACGACGACGTGTGGGATCCGGCCTTCTTCGAGGGCAAGACGCACACCTCGCAGCCCGAGCGCGACGCCTTCCACGCGTTCGCCGAGGTCGGCTACACCGATGTGGTCCGTCCGTACGCCCCCGGCCCCGGGGTGTACACCTACTGGGACTACACCCAGCTGCGGTTCCCCAAGAAGCAGGGCATGCGGATCGATTTCGTCCTCGGGTCGCCGGCCTTCACGGCGCGCGTGACCGGCGCCGAGATCGACCGCAACGAGCGCAAGGGCAAGGGCGCGAGCGACCACGCCCCGGTGATCGTCGACCTCGAGGTCTGATCAGGCCTTGCGGGCGGGCACCCTACCCTGCCGTTCGTTGCGCTGCGGTTCCTTGCGATGCGGCTCGAGGGGCACGACGACATCGCGGTAGTTCTCGTGCGAGGCGAGGAACCGCTGCACATAGGTGCACACCGGCCGCACCCGCCACCCTCGCCGGCGCGCGAGATCGAGCGAACCGCCGACGAGGACGGCCGCGAGACCACGATGACCGAAGTCTTCGACGATCACGGTATGCATGAAGTCGACGACCGGCGGGTTCGGCGCCGGAGCGCGTTCGAAGTCGTAGTACCCCAGGATGCCGACGAGGTCACCGTTGAGGCGCAGTTCGAACCGGTTCTGGTCGGCATTGTCCACCACGTCGAGGTCCGGCGAACTCGTGTTCATGAGCGCCTCCAAAAGCGTCTTGCGTAATCGAACTGTGACCTGTGCCACTATAGAACACTGAGGGGTGAACCGCCGGTAACGCTGTCGTGTTTCGCAACGGGAGCCCGCCTCAGCGCCGCCCGGCCGTGATCGAACACACCCTCGGTAGGGTGTCTGCGTGGAACTTCTGCCCTTGTCGCCCCGAGGCGAGACCCCGGTTCGAGCCCTCACCATCGCCGGCACCGACTCCGGAGGTGGAGCCGGCATCCAGGCCGATTCGCGCACGATGGCGATGTGCGGTGTGCACGCATGCGTCGCGGTCGCGGCCGTCACGGTCCAGAACTCGGTCGGAGTCCGCGGGTTCCACGAGATCCCCGCCGAGATCGTCGCCGATCAGGTGCGCTGCGTGGTCGAGGACATCGGCGTGTCCGCGGCGAAGACGGGCATGCTCGCCTCCACGCAGATCATCGAGGCCGTCGCCCAGGTGTGCTGTGAGGTGGGCATCGGCCGCGACCAGGCGGTGCCGCTCGTCGTCGACCCGGTGTGCGCGTCCATGCACGGCGATCCCCTGCTGCACGCCGATGCGCTCGACGCGATCCGCGGTGTGCTCGTCCCCCTCGCCACCGTCGTCACCCCCAACCTCGACGAGGTACGGCTGATCACCAGCATCGACGTCGTCGACGACGCCTCGGCCCGCCGCGCCGCCGAAGCCCTGCACGCGCTCGGCGCCCGGTGGGTGATCGTCAAGGGCGGCCATCTGCGCAGCTCGGCGATGAGCACCGATCTGCTGTTCGACGGCGACCGTTTCCTCGAGTTCAGCACGCCTCGCATCGACACCGGCAACGATCACGGCGGCGGCGATACGCTCGCGGCCGCGATCACGTCGGCCCTCGCCCACGGCCGGTCGGTGCCCGAAGCCGTCGAGTTCGCGAAGGAATGGATCACGAAGTGCCTCGAGTGGGCCTACGACCTCGGGCACGGCCACGGACCGGTCAACCCGCTGTGGCGCCTGCACGAGCGCTGACGACGCCTGCCCTCACTCGGTGAACTCGGCGCGTACCTGTGCTCGCCGGTCGCCGGTGGGGACCCCGTCGGGTCCGTCGACCGAGTTCGCATAGACAGCCGTGCCGTAGGCGACTGCGGCGGCCGCTGCCGCGAACGCGTCGCGGTCGATGCCGGCCAGGGTGTCCTCGGGAGTGTGATAGTTCGGGTCGAAGGGCTGGTCGGCGGTGCCACCCCAGAGCTCGGCCTGCTCGGGGGTCTTGACGTCGTCGGCACCGGTGAACACCCCGCCCGCGGGGATACCGGAGGCGACGAACGGACCGTAATCGGAACGACCGTCGAAATCCGTTCCTCCGACGTCGATTCCGCGTTCGTCGAAGAACTGCGCGAAGGTCCGTTCGATCCCCGCCGAGCCCTCCGGCCCGGGTCCTTCGCCGACGGCATCGGAGTCGTCGCCGTCGAACACCAGATATCCGGCGTTGGGTGAGCCGAGCATGTCGAAGTTCAGGTACAGCGCGATGTCGAGTCGCTCCTCCTCGGACAGCGACTCGACGTACCTGGTGGAGCCCACCAGCCCGACCTCCTCGGCGCCCCAGAACGCGAACCGCACGGCGTTGGTCACTCCCGGTTCGCTGCCGAGCTGCAGCGCGGTTTCGAGGACGGCGGCGACGCCGGTGCCGTTGTCGTTGATCCCCGGCCCTTCGGGCACACTGTCGAGGTGCGCGCCGACGACGATCACGTCGTCGGTCGAGCCCGTGCGGGTCTGGGCGATCACATTGCGTGACTTCTGATCCTCGGTGCGGGTCTCGAGCGTCATCGTCACGGTGGTCGCGGCGGAGAGACGCTCCGCGTCGGCCCCGGCCACACCCCCGACCGGGATACGGGGGTTCGACTCCGCCCCGAGACCGGCGGCATCGAGCGGGCCGTCCTCGTTGTTGGCGACGATCAGCGCGGCGGCTCCCCGATCGGCGGCGACCTGCTCCTTCACGGCGAAGGTGCACACGCCGCGATCGACGATCACCACCGCGCCGGTCGCGTCGACCCCGTCGTAATCGGTGGGTTCGCACCCGGGGGTGCCGTCGGGGGCGATCCGCACGACGCGCGCGGTGAGTCCGTCCGGTCCCGTCGACGGCGACATGCCGAGTGCGCTCACCCCCATCGGGTCCCCGTCGACGACGAGCTGCTCGTTCTCGACCGCGAACAGCGTCGAGTCGAACTCTGGTGTCTGCACGTCGAATCCGGCGTCGCGCAGAGCTCCGGCGACGTAGTCGACGCTCGCGTCGTAACCGGCGGTACCGAGCGCACGGTTGCCGTCGTTCTCGCCGGCGATGCGTTCGAGTTCCGTCAGGTGCGTCGTGACGGCGTCGAGTTGCACGGCGTCGGCGAGCGCCGCCGGATCCACGGGTGACGCCTCCACCTCCCCCTCCGAACATCCTGCCGTCAGGAGTACTCCGGCGGCGAGCAGAGCCGCTCCCCGTATGCCGTATCTCGCCCGCGCCCGCGCCATCGTCCGAGCGTACAAAAAAGCACTGCGCCGCACGGGGAATCCGTGCGGCGCAGTGCGGCGGTGCGTGAGTGTCAGGCGTCGCGGCGGTTGACCACCACGAGCGACAGCGCGAATACCAGAAAGGCGAAGGCCGCGAAGTATACGAGCGATCCCCATGGACCCCAATGGAATTCGATTCCCTGACCGATACCCAGGAAGTTGTTCGCGTTGGCGAACGGCAGGAACGGCTGGATCTCGCGGCCCACGGAACCGAACAGCGCGAACAACGACTCGAGGAGCAGCGGCCACAGCATGAGCAGTGCGATCGTGCCCGCCGACTGCCGCAGCAGGGTGCCCACGCCGACCGCGAGGAAGACGCACAGGAACGCGTAGATCGCGGTGCCGTAGACCGCGCGCCACGCGGTGTCGCCGCTCAGGACGAGATCACGTCCCGCGTCGGGACCGGCCAGCACCTTCGCGAGGTAGAAGGCCCCGAACGAGACCGCGACCGTCAGCAGCGCGCCCAGCACCCCGATGAGCAGGGCCTTCATCGTCAGGAGCAGAGTGCGGTTCGGGGTGGCCTGGAAGGTCGTGCGGATGACCCCGAAGCGGTACTCGCTCGTGACCGACAGCGCCGCGAGGATCATGAGTACCAGCACGCCGAAGCCGGTGACGCCGCTGACCGCGACATCCACGGTCGGATAGAACTGCCCCATCTCGTCGTCCATCCCCACCGACGCGCGGGAGACCGAACCGAGGATCGCGGCGAGCCCCAGCCCGAGGGCGACGATGACGACGGTGCACCACAGCGGCGACTGCACCGACGTGAGCTTGATCCGTTCGGCCCGTAGTGTATCGAGCGCCGTACTCATCACAGTCCACCCTTCATGACGTCGTCGACTCCGGATCCGTGGTATTCGACCTCACCACCGGTGAGTTTCATGAACGCTTCCTCGAGCGACGCGTGTCGTCCCGCGAGTTCGTGCAGCACGATCGACCGGGCCGCGGCGAGTTCGCCGATCTCCGCCGCCGGAGCTCCCGAGACGTGCAGGGCGCCGTCGTCCTCCCGAACGGTGTGCCCGCGTTCGGCGAGCGCGGTGCGCAGCTCACCGAGCTGCGGGCTGCGCACCACCACGAACGAGTCGGACGCCCGGTCGACGAACTCCTTCACCGAGGTGTCGGCGATGAGCCGGCCCCGGCC
>NZ_AJVB01000288.1:0-4760 GCF_000278445.1 Rhodococcus sp. R1101 | reverse complement strand
AGCACGTCGCAGTTCTCCATCTCGACCTTGCCCTCGAGCACGGTGCACGCACACGAGCCGCACTCGCCCTCCTGGCAGGAGTACGGCACGTCGAGACCTTTCGCGAGCATGATGTCGACGAGGGTCTGCTTGCGCGGCCACGACAGCTCGTGGACCACGCCGTCGAGTTCGACCTCGACGGTCGCGGCGTCGGCCGCCTCCTCGTCGCTGATCTCGACCGGTGCCTGGTCGGCGAAGGGATCGCCCGAGAGCGAATTGAAGACCTCGGCATGGACACGGGCGCGGGGCATGCCCACGGTGTTCAGTGCCTGGTGGACCGTGTCCATGAACGGCCCGGGACCACACATGAACGCCTCGTACGACTCGTAGGGCGCCGCGAGCGCCGCGAGCTGGTCGGCCGTGGGCAGGCCCTGCACGGTTTCGAGCCAGTGGACGACGGTCAGGCGCGTCGGGTACTTCTCCGCGAGCGCGCGCAGCTCCTCCGCGAAGATGACGGACTTCTCGTCACGGTTGGCGTAGACGAGCACGACCTTGCCACTGCCCTGCGTGAGCGCGGACTTGAGGATCGAGATCACCGGTGTGATGCCGCTGCCGGCGCCGAAGAGCAGGAAGTCGTGATCGAGCGACTTCGGAGTGAAGACACCTGCGGGAGGGAGCACCTCGAGGGTCTGTCCGGCCGCGATGTTGTCGCACAGCCAGTTGGAGCCGTAACCGTCGGAGGTGCGCTTGACGGTGACCTTGGGGGCGTCGTCGGTGTACGGCGAGCTCGCGAGCGAGTAGCAGCGGGCCACCGAGCCCGTCTGTTCGCTCGGGATGCGCAGGGTGAGGAACTGGCCGGGCTTGTAGGCGAATTTGTCGCGCAGCTCGTCCGGGACGGCGAACACGATCGACCGCGTGTCGGCGGTCTCCTGGACGACGGCGGACACGGTGAGGATCACCGAGCGTGAGCCGTGGGGCACCTCGACAGTCGTCATGGGTGGTTCTCGTCCTCTCCTGCAAGATGGCCGCGCACGACCGAATCTAGAACGTGTTCTAATTCAGGTTACCAGCGCGTATGGGATGAGGAAAACGGTACCGGCACCGCTCGGGTGGGTGTGGTGCCCACCCGGTCAGCGGGAGGCGCCCTACCCGAACGGGTGGTGACCCCACGGCGACCGGACGGTTTCGGCCGCTGTGTCTTTCACCTCTCGCGCCTCTGGTCGATGGTGAATCACGGATGAGGTCCACATCACACCCCGGTCCGGTACAACCCCTCTGCGAGGAGATACACCATGGCAATCGAGCTCAATCAGATCTGGGACTTCCCGATCAAGGAGTTCCACCCCTTTCCCCGCGCGCTGATGGGTGTCGGCGCCCACGACATCCTCGGCGTCGAGGCCAAGAACCTCGGTTTCGAGCGCGCGCTGCTGATGACCACCGGCCTGCGTGGCTCCGGGATCATCGAGGAACTGATCGGCAAGATCGAGTACCAGGGTGTCGAGGTCGTCCTCTACGACAAGGTCGAGTCCAATCCCAAGGACTACAACGTCATGGAAGCCGCGGCGCTCTACCAGAAGGAGAAGTGCGACTCGATCATCTCCGTCGGTGGTGGCTCGAGCCACGACGCCGCGAAGGGTGCGCGTGTCGTGATCGCCCACGACGGTCGCAACATCAACGAGTTCGAGGGCTTCGCGAAGTCCACCAACAAGGAGAACCCGCCGCACATCGCCGTGTCGACCACGGCCGGCACCGGCTCCGAGACGTCCTGGGCCTACGTCATCACCGACACCTCCGACATGGACCACCCGCACAAGTGGGTCGGCTTCGACGAGGCCACGATCGTCACCCTCGCGATCGACGACCCGCTGCTCTACTACAGCTGCCCCCAGCACTTCACCGCGTACTGCGGCTTCGACGTCCTCGCCCACGGCTCCGAGCCGTACGTCTCGCGACTGGACTTCGCCCCGTCGCTCGGCAACGCCCTGTACTCGATCGAGCTCGTCGCGAAGCACCTGCGCGAAGCGGTCTTCGAGCCGCGCAACCTCAAGGCCCGCGAAGGCATGATGAATGCCCAGTACATCGCCGCGCAGGCCTTCAACTCCGGCGGCCTCGGCATCGTGCACTCGATCTCGCACGCCACTTCGGCCTTCTTCGACAGCCACCACGGACTCAACAATGCGATCGCTCTGCCGCGGGTATGGGAGTACAACCTGCCCTCCCGGTACGAGCACTACGCCCGCATCGCCGCCGCGATGGGCGTGGACACCCGCAACATGACCACCGTGCAGGCCGCCGACGCCGCGGTCGACGCGGCGATCCGCCTCGCGAAGGACGTCGGTATCCCCGACAACTTCGGCCAGGTGCGAGTCGACTCGTACGAGAAGAACCGTATGAACACCGGGAAGTACGCCGGTCGCGGCGAGGTCATCACCGGGGACGAGAAGACCGTCCGGGCCATCTCCGAACATATCCAGGGCGACTGGTGCACCCCGGGCAACCCCCGCGAGGTCACGGTCGACTCGATGATCCCGGTGGTCGACCACTGCATCAACCGGTCCTACTGAGAACCCGTGCTCCCGGGGCGACCCCTGCGCCCCGGGAGCACCTGCTCCGCCGCGACCACGCCAGAGAAGGAGACTCCGGATGACCCCGTTCGCCTCGGGCGCCGAACTGAAGGATGCGCTGCGCCGGCACGACTACATCGCCGACGACGAATTCGCGACCGTCGTGCACCTCGCCACCGCACTCGAGCGGCCCTTGTTGCTCGAAGGGCCCGCCGGGGTCGGCAAGACCGAACTGGCCAAGGCGCTCGCCGCGGTCGGTGGCCGGAAACTGGTGCGGTTGCAGTGCTACGAAGGGCTCGACGACAGCCGCGCTCTGTACGAGTGGGACTACGCCAGACAACTGCTGCACGTGCAGATGCTGCGCGACCGTATCGGTGAACTGCTCGCCGGCCACACCGACCTCGCGGATGCGTCGAACTTCCTCGCGCAGCAGGATTTCGGTCTGTACTCCGAGGCGTTCCTGTCGGTCCGCCCGCTGCTCGAGGCCGTGCTCTCCGAGGAGCCCGTGGTCCTGCTCGTCGACGAGGTGGACCGCACCGAGGAATCCATGGAAGCGCTGCTGCTCGAGGTACTCGCCGAAAGGCAGGTGACGATCCCCGAGGTGGGCACGTTCACCGCCCGGTCCACACCGTGGGTGATCCTGACTTCCAACGACACTCGCGAGTTGTCGCCGGCACTCAAGCGTCGCTGCCTGCACTACCACGTCGGTTACCCGACACCGGAACGCGAACGCGAGATCGTCACCGCGCGGGTGCCGGACGTACGACCGGGAACGGCCCACCGGATCGTCGACCTGTCCCGGACCCTGCGGGATCTGCCTCTGCGCAAGAGCCCGTCGATCTCGGAGGTCATCGACGCCGCGCGTGCGGCGACGGTGATGGGGCACGACGCCGACGACCCCGATTCGCTGGGCGGCATGCGCGACGTGCTGTTGGCGACGCTGCTCAAGTACACCGGCGACGTCGACCTCGTGAAGGCCCGACTCGGCGATGGGGGAACCGGAACCGCTGCAGCAGAGCCGATGACGTCGGAACCGGTTCCGTCGAACGAACGGGTGACGGTCGCATCGCGCCCGGCGAACACCACGACCGCCGTCTTCCGGGGACGCGGTGGTGGCGGTCGCGACGCCGCGGGTAGCGGACTGCGGGGGTGACCCCGCGATGCACGCATCCCGAGTGGGACGGGTGACCGCGCTCGACGAGCGTCGCCCCCGCTACGTGCTCGACGTGGTGGCGGCGGTGTTCGGCATGCTCCTGCGCCGCCACGGTGTCGCGGCGTCGCCGGCCGAGAGCATCGAAGTGCGCCGGGTGCTCGACCTGGTTCCCGCCCGCGAAAGGGACGTACTGCGCGCGTGCCTGCGGGCGGTGTCCGCCAAGTATCCGCACGAGAGGGCCGGTTTCGAGCGTGCCTTCGACGAGTTGTTCGGTGCTGTCGACGCCGCGATCACCGCGACCGGCGGTGGACCTGCCCGGGCGCAGTTCGCGGAGTCGCTGCCGGCCGCGCTCGAGATCGGCGACGATCCGAGCATCGCGCGCTACGCCGAGTACAACGAACGCGCCGCCGAGGTCGGCGACCACTTCGACACCCCGGAGGCCCGCAAAGGGTTCAACCCGCACAAGGACGACGACGATGTGTCGATGACGTCCTCCGACGCCGACCTGTCGGTGGACACGGGCGCGGACTCGGGTCGTCGCGGCGTCACCTATACCGTCGACGTCGAGAACGCGGCGACCACGACGGTGGGCGATCTGTCCGGTGAACCGGGGGCCGCGGTCGTCGGATCGCTGTCCTGGGACGATCCGGCGACGATCCTCGCGTGGCTCGACGCCTACGACCCGCACCGCACGTACGGGGGAGAGGTTCTCGACGAACCCCTCTCCGAATCGCAACTCGCGCGCCTCGTCGACGCGGTCGAAGCGTTCGTCGCCTCGCTCGCTGCGGCGGTGCCGGGGATCGAAGGCGTCGAGGCACCCGAATCGCACGACACCGCCGGCATCGACCGTGCCGAGATCGAGCTCGCGTGCCATGAAGTGTTGCGCCGGATGCGCGGTCCCGTCCGTCCCCATCCGCGTGAGCGCACCCGCGGGCGGCTCGACATGCGCAGGACCGCCCGGGCGGGGATGCGGACCGACGGGGTGCCGTTCAGGCTCGTCGTCCGTGCTCCCCGTCCCGACCGGGTGCGGCTGCTCGTCCTCGCGGATGTCTCGCTGTCGGTGC
>NZ_AJVB01000287.1:0-4781 GCF_000278445.1 Rhodococcus sp. R1101 | reverse complement strand
CGACCCGGGAGATGGCCGGTCGCCGCACCGACGCCGAGTTCGTGCTGGCCTCCGTCGACGACGTCGAACGCTTCCTGTCGGCCCGTGGGTAGATGACAGCGCCGCCGGGTGAGAGCACCGCCGGACAGTACGTGCCGACTACGACCCGCCAGGAGGCTCGCGTGTACGACCCGGAGTTCACGCTCGACTACGACGGTTTCGATCCCGACGACGAACGCCTGCGCGAGGCCCTGACGTCGACGGGAAACGGCTACTTCTGCTCGCGGGGCACCGCCGAGTGGGAGGACATGGGCGAGGCCCACTATCCGGGGACGTACGCGCACCGCTGCTACAACCGCGAGACCACCATCATGGGCGGGAGCCCGGTCCTCAACGAGGATCTGGTCAATCTCCCGAACTGGCTCGTGCTGAAGCTGCGCATCGACGGTGGGGAGGCGATCCGCCTGGCGCAGGTGGAGATCCTGGCGTACCGGCACATCTACGACATCCGCACGGCCACCGTCGCCCGCGAGCTCCGGTTCCGTGATCGGCACGGCCGCGAGACCTCGCTGCGCAGCAGGCGTTTCGTGAGCATGGAACATCCGAACCAGGGCGCGCTCGAATGGTCGCTGACCCCGGAGAACTGGTCGGGGCGGGTCGAGATCGTCACCGCCCTCGATGGGCGGGTCTCCAACCGCGCTGTGGCCCGCTACCGCGATCTCGAGGCCCGGCACCTCGATCCGGTCTCGCCGCGCACCTACGGTCCCGAGACGATCGCCTTGAAAGTGCAGATCCGCCAGTCCGACACCTATATCGCCCAGGCCGCACGGACCCGGGTGTTCCGGGAAGGTTCGGAAGGGGCGATGCTCGTCGATCGGGATCTGTACCAGATGGAGGACTACATCCAGCAGGTGCTCTCGTTCGACATCGCCGCGGGGTCGACGGTGCGGATCGAGAAGATGGTGGCGATGTTCACCTCCCGCGACGACGCGATCACCGAACCCCTCGCCTCGGCGGGCCGACACGTGCTGCGTTATCCGGATTTCGCCAAGGCGTACGACGAGCACGTCGCGGCCTGGGACGAGTTGTGGGACATCTGCGACATCCGGCTGCCGCGGGAGCCGCGGGCGCAGTTGCTGCTCCGCCTGCACGTCTCGCATGTGCTGCAGGTCTGTTCGCGACACACCTCACGTCTCGACGCCGGGGTGCCGGCGCGCGGACTCAACGGCGAGGCCTATCGCGGGCACGTGTTCTGGGACGAGATGTTCGTCTATCCCTTCCTGAACATGCGGGTCCCCGAGATCACGAAAGGGCTGATCCTCTACCGCTACCGGCGGCTCGGTGAGGCACAGGCCGCGGCGAGCGAGGCCGGTTACCGGGGCGCGATGTTCCCCTGGCAGAGCGGCAGCGACGGCACGGAGGAGACGCAGACGGTGCATCTCAATCCGATGTCGGGGCAGTGGGATCCGGATCTGAGCCGCAACCAGCGGCACGTCAGTGCCGCGATCTTCTACAACGTGTGGCACTACTACCGGGCCACCGACGACGTCGACTTCCTCGCCGACTACGGCGCCGAGATGATGCTCGAGATCGCCCGTTTCTGGGCGTCGATCGCGCACTACAATCCCGACCGGGATCGCTACGAGATCCACGGGGTGATGGGCCCGGACGAATTCCACGAACGGTATCCGGGTGCCCACGAGGCCGGCCTGCGCAACAATGCGTACACGAACGTGATGGCCGCGTGGATCGCGGCGCGGGCCCTCGACGTCTTCGAGGTGCTTTCGAAGAGCCGGCGCACCGCGCTGCGGGCCCGGCTGCGCGTCAGCGACGCGGAACTGCGCACCTGGTCGGAGATGAGTCGCAAGATGTTCGTGCCCTATCACGACGGGGTGATCAGCCAGTTCGAAGGTTACGAGGACCTCGAGGAACTCGACTGGGAGCACTACCGCACCGAGTACGGCAACATCGGGCGGATGGACCGCATCCTGCGCGCCGAGGGACGCGACCCGGATGCCTACAAGGTCGCCAAACAGGCCGACACGGTGATGTTGTTCTTCCTGTTCGACGACGCCGAACTGCGGCAGGTGTTCGAGCGACTCGGCTGTCCCTACGATCGCGATCTGGTGCGCCGCACCGTCGACTACTACGACCGGCGCACCTCGCACGGTTCGACGCTCAGTCACGTGACGTTCGCCGGTGTACTCGCCACCTTCGATCCACAGTCGTCGTGGCTGCGGTTCAAGCTCGCGCTCGAGAGCGACGTGAGCGACCTGCAGGGCGGCACCACCAAGGAGGGCATCCACATGGGGGTCATGGGCGGCACCCTCGATCTGGTGCAGCGCTATTACGTCGGTGCCCGCGCCTACGGCGACGTACTCGTCTTCCGGCCCAAGTTGATCTCGCACCTCGACGGGGTGTCCTACTCCATGCGGTATCGCGGCACTCCCCTGCGGGTGCGGATCGACGGCGACAAATTGTCGGTGCGCGCCGAGACGGAGGGTTTCCGGGTTCCGGTGCGGATCGCGGTCGAGGGTGAACTCGTCGAGCTCGGCCCGGGCGACTCGCACGAGTTCCGGCTCGCCGCCGTCCCGGCCTGACCACAGGAGGACATCGTGGCCGAGACACGGTCGAGATTCCGCGCGGTGATCTTCGACGTCGACGGGGTGCTCGTCGACTCACCGCACGAGACGGCTTGGCGGGAAGCACTGGCGGAGTTGATGACCGGTGACTGGAAGGATCTGCGACCCGGGACCTCCTGGAAGGAGGACGCATTCACCGCCGCCGTGTACCGGCAGGTGCTGTCGGGCCGGCCGCGGATGGACGGTGCCCGCGCCGCCCTCGAACACTTCGCGGTACCGGACGCCGACCGCCGTGCCGTCGAGTACGCCGACCGCAAACAGGCCCGGTTGCTGCAGCTGATCGACGAACGGCGATTCCACGCCTACGACGACGGGGTGCGCTTCGTCGCCGCGGTGCAGGCTGCGGGCATCGCGGTGGCAGCCGCGTCGTCATCGAGGAACGCCGCTCTGTTTCTGCGGGCGATCCCCGCCCACGACCGGCCGGGCGAGACGCTGCTCGACCGGTTCGACGCGGATCTGTCGGGACGCCCGGTCGCCCACGGCAAACCCGACCCGGACTTGTTCCTCACCGCCGCGAGCGAACTCGACGTGCCCGCCGCCGAGTGCGTGGTGGTCGAGGACGCGATCAGCGGGGTGCAGGCGGCGAAGGCCGGCGGCATGTGGGCGCTCGGGGTAGCGCGCTTCGGCGACACCGACGACCTCGAGGACGCCGGCGCCGATCTGGTGGTCACCTCCCTCGACGAGGTCGATCTCGACGCCTTCACCGCCGGTCGGCTCACCCGCCGCGGCGCGGTGTGACGTTCAGTCGATTCCGACCCCTTGCCAGTGCCAGTCGGTGATCACCGGCATGTCCTCACCGTGGGTGCGCACGTAGCGGGTGTGTTCGGCGAGGATGTTCTCGAGTTCGTCACGGGCGTGCCCGGCGATCGGCCGGATCCTCTCGACGCGGTCCAGGACGTCGAGGGCGAGGTGGTAGCGGTCGATGCGGTTGAGCACGCACATGTCGAACGGCGTGGTGGTGGTGCCCTCCTCGATGTATCCGTGGACGTGGAAGTTCTCGTGGTTGGTGCGCCGGTAGACGAGGCGGTGGATCAGCCACGGATAACCGTGGTAGGCGAAGACCACCGGCCTGTCGGTGGTGAACAACGCGTCGAAGTGCGCGTCGGGCAGGCCGTGCGGATGCGTCCGATCGTCCTGCAAGCGCATGAGGTCGACGACGTTGACCACCCGGATCCGCAGGTCGGGAAAGCGGCGGTGCAGGATGTCGACGGCCGCAAGGGTTTCCGTCGTGGGGATGTCCCCGGCGCAGGCGAGCACCACATCCGGCTCGGCGTCCCGGTCGGTCGAGGCCCACTGCCAGATTCCGATACCCTTGCGGCAGTGGGTCATCGCGTCGTCGATGTCGAGAAACTGCACGGCAGGTTGCTTACCCGCGACGATCACGTTGATGTATTGGCGGGTGCGCAGGCAATGGTCGGCCACCGAGAGCAGGGTGTTGGCGTCCGGCGGCAGATACACGCGCACCACCTCGGGTTTCTTGTTGACGACGTGGTCGATGAAACCGGGATCCTGGTGCGAGAAGCCGTTGTGATCCTGTCGCCACACGTGTGAGGTGAGCAGATAGTTCAGCGACGGAATCGGCCGGCGCCACCGGATGCGGTTGGTGGTGAGCAGCCATTTCGCGTGCTGGTTGACCATCGAGTCGACCAGATGCGCGAAAGCCTCGTAGCTGGAGAACAATCCGTGCCGTCCGGTGAGCAGGTAGCCCTCGAGCCAGCCCTGACAGGTGTGTTCGGACAGGATCTCCATGACCCGGCCGTCGGGGGCGAGACGGTCGTCGCCCGGGTCGATGCGTGCGTTCCAGGTGCGGTCGGTGGCGTCGAGGACGGCGTCGAGGCGGTTGGAGTTGTTCTCGTCCGGGGCGAACACCCGGAAGTTCTCGTCGTTGCGCCGCATGATGTCGCGCAGGAAGGTGCCGAGGACTCGGGTGGCTTCGGCGGTGGCGGTGGCCGGTTCGGGGACGTCGACGGCGTAGTCGCGGAAGTCGGGCAGGACCAGATCGCGCAGCACCGCTCCCCCGTTGGTGTGGGGGTTGGCGCTCATCCGCCGGGTGCCGCGCGGTGCCAGATCGCGCAGGGCCGCGACGGGAGCGCCGTCGTCGTCGAACAACTCGTGGGGCCGATAGCTGCGCAGCCAGGCTTCGAGATCACGGCGGTGGTG
>NZ_AJVB01000286.1:0-4759 GCF_000278445.1 Rhodococcus sp. R1101 | reverse complement strand
CGAGCAGGTGACCACGCTGCACACCGTTCCGTCGATGCCGTCGATGCTGATGACGGTCGCAGCCGGTCCGGTGGCGACCGTCTCGTCGAGGACGTAGACGGCGGTGTTCCACTCGGGCACACCGATCGGGACGACGATCCGGTCGGCGTCGTCGACCTCGTGGACGGTGACCGAGACCGCGGCCTCGGTCGGTCCGTAGAGGTTGTACAACCTCGCGGTGTTGTCGGCACGGAACTGCTGGGCCACCGCCGCGGGCAGGGCCTCACCGATCGCGAGGATCCGGCGCAGCGACGGCGCCACCGGACCGGCTGCGACCGTCATCAGCATCGACAGCATCGACGGAACGGTGTGCAGCGTGGTCACCTGCTCGTCGCGCAGCAGTGCGAGCAGGTGGTCGGGATCGCGGTGTCCGTCGGCGGTGGCGATCACCAGGCGAGCACCGCTGGTGAGCGCCGACCAGAACTCCCACACCGACAGGTCGAACGTCGCGACGGTCTTGAGCAGCACCGCGTCGTCGGACCCGAGGCCGAAATGCTCACGCTTCCACAGCAGCTGGTTGACGATCGCGGCGTGCGAGACCGCGACACCCTTGGGGCGGCCGGTCGAACCCGACGTGAAGATCACGTACGCCGTGTTGCCCGGCCGCAGTGGAGCGGACCGGTCGGTGTCGACGATCGGTCCGTCCGCGACCCCGACGAGGTCGAGGCGGTCGAGTTCGACGATCGGCGCGATGCCGTGCTCCACACGGTCGCCGCTCGTCGTGACGATCGCGACGGGTGCGGCCGTGTCGAGGATGTAGGTGTTGCGCTCGGCGGGCTGGTCCGGGTCGACCGGCACGTAGGCCGCACCGGTCTTCGCGATCGCGTACATGCCCACGAGCAGCTCGGGCGAACGACGAATCGCCAACGCGACCCGATCCTCCGGTCCCACACCGAGACCCAGCAGATGCCGGGCGAGACGGTTGACCGACGAATCGAACTCGCCGTAGGTCCACCGCCGGCCCTCGTACACGAGTGCGACGGCGTCGCGGTGCGCGGCGACCTGCTCGTCGAACAGGTCGACGAGAGTCGCTCGCGTGTCGGTCCCGTGAGCAGTGTCGTTCCATTCCCCCAGCACGGTGCCGCGTTCCTCCGGCAGCAGCACGGCGTGGTCGCCCACGGGCAGCGACGGCATCTCGACGAGCGCTGCGAGCAACTGCTCGAAACGGGCCGCGACGGTCTCCGCGGTCTCGCGGTCGAACAGATCCGTCGCGTACGTGAGGATCGCGTCGATGCCCTGCGGCGCGCCGTCGTCGCCGTAACGGTCGGCGACGATCAGGTGCATGTCGAACTGGGCGGTGCCGCCCTCGAGGTCGACCGGTTCGATGTCGAGGCCGGGCAGGGCGAGTTCGGATCGGCTCTGGTTCTGGAACGAGAAGCCGACCTGGAACAGCGGATGCCGGGCCGTCGACCGGGCCGGATTCAGGATCTCGACGAGACGCTCGAACGGCACGTCCGCGTGTGCGAAGGCCTGCAGATCGGTTTCCCGTGCCGCCGAGAGCAGTTCGTCGAAGGACGCATCGCCGTCCACCTGCAGCCGGAGCACCAGCGTGTTGACGAACATGCCGATGATGTCCTCGGTGGCCTGCTCGGTGCGACCCGCGATGGGGGTGCCCACCGCGATGTCCGTCGAGCCGGACAGGCGCGCGAGCAGCGCCGCGAAGGCGGCGTGCACGGCCATGAACACGGTCGCGTTCCGGTTGCGTGCCAGATCGCGCAGCTCGCGGTGCAGATCCGCGCCGAGGGTGAACTCCACGCGGTCGCCGCGGAAGCTCTGCTGCGCGGGCCGCGGACGGTCGAGCGGCAGGTCGAGCTGGTCGGGCAGGTCGGCGAGCGCGGTGCGCCAGTAGCCGAGCTGCTCGGCGGCGGTCGAATCCGGATCGTCCTCGGAGCCGAGAACCTCCCGCTGCCACAGCGCGAAGTCGGCGTACTGCACCTCGAGCGGCGCCCACGCCGGTTCGGTGTCGGCGGAGCGGGCGGCGTAGGCCGTCATGACGTCGCGGACCAGCGGCACCATCGACGAACCGTCGGCGCTGATGTGGTGGACCACGGTGACGAGGACGTGATCGTCGTCGGCCACACGGAGCAGATGCATCCGCACCGGCACATCGACGGTGACGTCGAAGCCTGCCGCAGCGATCTCCCGCATGCGTGCCTCGAGATCGGCGACGGCGACGTCGACCGGTTCGAGCCCGGGCCGGATCCGAGAGGCCGGCAGGATGCGCTGGATCGGGCCGGAGTCCGTCTCGGGATAGACGGTGCGCAGTGACTCGTGCCGTGCGACGAGGTCGGCGACCGCGGCACGCAACGCGTCGACGTCCAGTACGCCCTTCATCCGCAACGCGAACGGGATGTTGTAGGCCGTCGAGTCGGGATCGAACCGGTTGAGGAACCACATCCGCTGCTGTGCGGGAGACAGCGGGATCGACTCCGGCCGGGTCCGGGCCGCCAGCGGCACTCGCCCACCGCGACCGGATTCGTGTTCGACCCGGGTGGCGAGTTCCGCGACGGTGGACGCCTCGAACAACGCCCGCACCGGCACCTGCGCGTCGAGCGCGGCACCGAGCCGGGAAACGACCTGCGTCGCGATCAGAGAGTTGCCGCCGAGCGCGAAGAAGTCGTCGTCGGCGCCGATACGGTCGACACCGAGCACATCGGCGAACACGCCTGCCACGATCTCCTCGAGCGGAGTGCTCGGCGCGCGGAAACCACGTGTCTCGAACACCGGCTCGGGCAGCGCCCGGCGGTCGAGCTTGCCGTTGACCGTCAGCGGGATCGCCTCGATCACCACGAACGCCGAGGGCACCATGTACTCCGGCAGGACCACGGCGACACTGCTGCGCAGCTCTTCGGTGTCGATCGACATGCCTTCGCGCGCAACCACATAGGCGACGATCCGGACCGCTCCCGGGGTGTCCTCGCGCACGATCACCGCGGCGTGCGCGACGTCGTCCTGCGCGAGCACCGCAGCCTCGACCTCGCCGAGTTCGATGCGGAAACCGCGGATCTTCACCTGGTCGTCGGCGCGGCCGAGATATTCGAGATCGCCCGAGACGACCCAGCGGGCGACGTCGCCCGTCCGGTACAGCAGCGCACCGTCGGACGAGAACGGATCGGCGACGAAACGTGCCGCGGACAGCTCGGGGCGACGCAGGTAACCACGCGCCAACTGGCCACCGCCGACGTACATCTCGCCGGCCACACCCACCGGTACCGGCTTCAGGCGACGGTCCAGCACGTACACCCGCAGACCTGCGATCGGGACACCGACCACGCTCGCGGACGCACCCTGCGCCAGATCGGCACCGATCTCCCGGTACGACACATGCACGGTCGTCTCCGTGATGCCGTACATGTTCACCAGGCGCGGGGCTGTGCCGATCCCCCGTCGCTGTGCTCGTCCCGCCTCTCCGTGGCGCTCGAACCACCCGGCGAGACGGCGCGGCTCGAGCGCCTCACCACCGAAGATCACGTACCGCAGCGACAACTGCGCCTCGTCGACCGCGACCCGGTCTGCCTCGACCAGCTGGTAGAAGGCCGACGGCGTCTGGTTGAGCACGGTGACCCGTTCGCGGATCAGCAACTCGCGGAAGGCTTCCGGCGAACGCGATGTGAAGTAGTCGACGACCACGAGGGTTCCGCCGTAGAGCAGCGGCCCCCACAGCTCCCATACCGAGAAGTCGAAGGCGTAGCTGTGGAACATCGTCCACACGTCCGACGAGTCGAAGCCGTACACCGATTCGGTGTTGACCATCAGCCGCACCACAGTGCGATGCGGGATCAGCACACCCTTCGGGCGTCCGGTCGATCCCGACGTGTAGATCACGTACGCCAGGTTCGTCGGCGTGAGCGCGGCACGGCGCTCCGCGTCGAGGATCGGTGCGTCGTCGACGTCCGACAGATCCAGACGGTCGATCTCGACGATCGGCACCGAGTCCGGGAACGGCACCTCGGCATCCGAGGTGGTCACCACCGCCACCGGCGTCGCGTCCGAGACCAGGAACTCGATCCGGTCGGCCGGCGAGTTCGGATCGATCGGCAGGTATCCGGCACCGGCTTCGAGCACTGCGAGCAGCGCGACGATCAGATCGAGCGAGCGCGGCATCGCGACCGCGACGAGATCCTCGGGGCCTGCCCCGACGTCGATGAGATGACGTGCCAGGCGGTGCACCCGCGCACCGAGTTCGCGGTAGGACAACTGCTCGTTTCCGAACCGCACCGCGACCGCGTCGCCGCGCTCGGCGACGCGCGCCTCGAACATGTCCACGAGCGTCGCCCCGGCCGGCGCGACGTCGTCGCCCAGCGAGTTCCAGCGCGAGACGACCAGTTCCCGCTCGAAATCGTCGAGGATCTCGATGTCCCCGACCACGGCCGAAGGGTCCTCCACGACCGCACGCAGAATCCGGAGCAACTGCTCCGCGAACGCCGCGACCCTCAGGTCGTCGAACAGGTCCGTCGCGTAGGTGACGGCGAAATCCATGCCCGCGTCCGCATCGTCCTCGCCCTTCCTCTCCGCAAACGTGAACTGCAGGTCGAACTTGGCGGTATCCGCGTCGTAGTGGAGGGCCCGGGCGGTGACGCCGTCGAGAGCGAACTCGACATCACCGGTGTTCTGGAACGTGAGCGCCACCTGGAACAGCGGGTGACGGGCCTGTGACCGCTGAGGATCGAGGATCTCGACGAGCCGTTCGAAGGGGACGTCGGCGTGCGCGAAGGCGTCG
>NZ_AJVB01000285.1:0-4827 GCF_000278445.1 Rhodococcus sp. R1101 | reverse complement strand
TTGCGCTGGATCTGGAACGCCTGCCACAGCTGGGTTCGACGCTCCTTCGACGCCTGCTTGCGTGCGGCCTTCGCCGCGGCCTTCGCTTCCTTGTCGGTCTTGCTGCCCTTCGCCATGCATTCAAGGATACCGGCCCCGGTGGTGGCACCTTTACCACCACCGGGGCCGTTACGAACCTGCGCGACGTCAGTTGCCGAAGCGCGCGAGAACCGCGCCGGCTTCCTGGGACGCTGTGCCCTCTTCGGCGAGATGCGCCTGGTCGGCGGGGAGTTCGCGTCCGTGATGGGCCATCGCCTGCGCGTACAGGCGACCTGCGCGGTACGACGAACGCACCAGCGGTCCGGCCATCACACCGGCGAACCCGATCTCGCGGGCGGTCTCGGAGTGGTCGACGAACTCCTGCGGCTTGACCCAGCGCTCGACCGGATGGTGCAGCGGGGAGGGCCGCAGGTACTGGGTGATCGTGATGATGTCGCAGCCGGCGTCGTGCAGGTCGTGCAGCGCTTCGGTGACCTCCTCGGGGGTCTCGCCCATGCCGAGGATGAGGTTGGACTTGGTGACCAGACCGAAGTCGCGGGCCTGCCGGATCACGTCGAGCGACCGCTCGTAGCGGAAGGCCGGACGGATGCGCTTGAAGATCCGCGGCACCGTCTCGACGTTGTGCGCGAGCACCTCGGGACGCGACTCGAAGACCTCTCGCAGCAGGTCGGGCTTACCGTTGAAGTCGGGGATCAGGTTCTCGACGCCGGTGCCCGGATTGAGCGCGTGGATCTGCTTCACCGTCTCGGCGTAGAGCCACGCGCCACCGTCGGGCAGATCGTCGCGGGCGACGCCGGTGATCGTGGAGTAACGCAGACCCATGGACCGGACCGACTCGGCGACACGGCGTGGCTCGTCGCGGTCGAGCGCGGCCGGCTTGCCGGTGTCGATCTGGCAGAAGTCGCAGCGCCGGGTGCACTGCTCGCCACCGATGAGGAAGGTCGCCTCGCGGTCTTCCCAGCACTCGTAGATGTTGGGGCAACCGGCTTCCTCGCACACGGTGTGCAGACCTTCGCGGCGCACCAGGCCTTTGAGGTCGGTGTACTCCGGGCCCATCTTCGCCCGGGTCTTGATCCAGTTGGGTTTGCGTTCGATCGGCGTCTGTGCGTTTCGGGTCTCGATCCGCAGCAGCTTGCGTCCTTCTGGGGCCACAGTCACGTCCTCGATCGTACGCCGCCGGTCCTGCCCGGATCCGGCGGGTGCGACCGCCCTCAGAACCGGCGCGTCGTGAATTCCGGGGTGGTGGTGGGAATTCCGGACGCACCGACGGCCTGCTCGAAGGTGACCCGGTCGATGTCGCAGTCGGTCACGGGGATTCGGCCGTCGAGCGCTGCGATGACGGCTTCGGTGACGGCGGGGATCACCTCGTCGACGGTGACCTCCCGGCCGAGTTCGCCGGTGAGCGACGCGACTCCGGCGTCGCGGATGCCGCACGGGACGATCGAGTCGAACGCGTCGAGAGTCGAGTTGCAGTTGAGTGAGAACCCGTGCATCGCGACCCCGCGTTGCACCCGGATGCCGATCGCGGCGATCTTGCGTTCGGGGAGCCAGTGCCCGTCGCGCAGTTCGGCGGGAAGCCACACGCCGGACCGTCCGTCCACGCGGCCGCACGTCAGACCCATGTCGGTGCACACACGGATCAGGCCCTGCTCGATGCGGCGCACGTAACCGACCACGTCGACGGGTTCGGCGAGCTTGACGATGGGATAGCCGACGAGCTGGCCCGGACCGTGCCAGGTGATCTTGCCGCCGCGGTCGACGTCGATGACGGGGGTGCCGTCGGTGGGCCGGTCGCCGTCCTCGGTCCGGCGCCCGGCGGTGTAGACGGGCGGGTGTTCGAGCAGCAGCAGGGTGTCGGCGCCGATGCCGTCGGCGCGCTCGTTCGCGAGTTCGCGCTGCTTCTCCCAGGCCTCGAGATAGCCGATGGTCCCGAGCCGCGCGACCGCGACGGGAGCCGAGTCGGAGCGGGCGGAAGACGAGGGATTGCTCATGTTCCTGAACTCTACGCCGCGCGGTACGGCGTGAGCACCCGCGGTGCGGGGACGCCGCGGGGGCACCACCTGGTCGGTGATGCCCCCGCGGATGTCGTCCGGATCGTCGTCCGGTTCCCGGACCTACAGTCCCAGTTCGGACTCGAAGGCGCCCTCCTCGAGACGATGCTTGATCGTCTTGAGGAAGCGGCCTGCGTCGGCACCGTCGATCAGGCGGTGATCGTAGGTGAGCGGCAGGTAGCACATGGACCGCACACCGATCGACTCGTTGCCGGTCTCGTCGTTCACCACGACGGGACGCTTGACGATCGCGCCGGTACCGAGCATCGCGGCCTGCGGCGGCACGAGGATCGGGGTGTCGAACAACGCGCCCTGGCTACCGATGTTGGTGATGGTGAAGGTGCCACCGGCCAGCTCGTCGGGCTTGAGACCGCCCTTGCGGGCACGCTCGGCGATGTCGGCGATCGCGCGGGCGAGCTCGGCCAGCGACAGGTCGCCGGCATTGTGGATCACCGGGGAGAGCAGGCCCTGCTCGGTGTCCACGGCGATGCCGAGGTGTTCGGCCGCGTGGTAGGTGATCTCCTTCTTGCTGTCGTCGAAGGAGGCGTTGATGTTCGGGTGCGCCCGCAGCGCCTCGACTACGGCCTTCGCGAAGAACGGCAGGAAGGTGAGGTTGACGCCCTCGCGCTCGGAGAACGTCTTCTTCGCCTGTGCGCGCAGCTGAGCGATCTTGGTGACGTCGACCTCGAAGGTCTGGGTGAGCTGCGCGGAGGTCTGCAGCGACTCGAGGGTCTTCTTCGCCGTGATCTGACGGATGCGGTTGACCTTCTGGGTCGTGCCGCGCAGCTTGGCGAGCTCGGGACGGACACCCGGAGCCGGACCGGCGGGAGCAGCGGTCTTCTGCTCGGCGCCGGCGGCCGTGCCACCCTCGGCGGCGGCGAGGACGTCCTGCTTGCGGATGCGGCCGCCCACACCGGTGCCCTTCACCGCGGACAGGTCGACACCGTGCTGCGACGCGAGCTTGCGGACCAGCGGGGTGACGTACGGGGTCGCACCGCTCGGGGTGGACTCCTCCTGCGGCGCGGGCTTCGGAGCCGAAGCCGCGGTACCGACGGGCTTCGGCGCGGGTGCCGGGGTGGCCTGCTCCACCTTCGGCGCCTGCTGCTGGGCGGCGGGCTTCGGAGCTTCCTGCTTCGGGGCCTCCTGCTTCGGCGCAGGCTTCTCCTCGGCGGGAGCGGACTGCTGGGCCGGAGCGGACTGCTGAGCGGGAGCTTCGGAACCGATGACGGCGAGCTGTCCGCCGACCTCGACCGTGTCGTCCTCCTGCGCGGTGATCTCAGTGAGGATGCCGGCGACGGGAGAGGGGATCTCGGTGTCGACCTTGTCGGTGGAGACCTCGAGGAGCGGCTCGTCGACGGCGACCTCGTCGCCGACGGCCTTGAGCCAGCGGGTGACGGTGCCTTCGGTGACCGACTCGCCCAGTGCCGGCATGGTGACGGGGGTGCCGTCGCCGCTGCCACCCGAGGAAGCGGGCTGTGCGGGAGCGGATTCGGCGGCGGGTTCCTCCGAGGGAGCCTGCTCGGCCGGTGCCTCTTCGGCGGCGGGTGCGGAGCCGTCGCCGGCTTCCTCACCGGCGTCACCGATCACGGCCAGTTCGCCACCGATCTCGACCGTGTCGTCCTCCTGGGCGACGATCTTGACCAGCACGCCGGCGGCAGGCGACGGGATCTCGGTGTCGACCTTGTCCGTGGATACTTCGAGCAGGGGCTCGTCGACTTCGACCGTGTCTCCTTCCTGCTTGAGCCATCGCGTGACAGTTCCCTCGGTGACGCTCTCACCAAGCGCTGGCATCTGGACGGAGAAGGCCATGTCTGTTGACTCCTCGACGGTTGTGTTCGTGTGTGTTGAGTTGTACCGACTCGTGGTCGCCGACCATTGTGTGGTCGTTGACCATTGTGCGCGGGGCAGGGACCCCGTGCCTGCTGGTTCACGTGTTCGGTCGGGCCGATACCGGCGGGGCATGGCCACACCCATCCTTGCACCTATCTTTCGGTGACGTTCGGGGAGGGGCGGGTCACTTCACACCGGGGGTTCGGCTGTTGCCGATCACACCGGTCCTCTCCCTTGCCTCGGGTGAGACCTCCGGAAGAGGACCGGTGTGGGCGATCATCCGTTGGCGGCGACGTCCTCGATCACGGCGAGCATCGTGCGCACGGGCACACCGGTGCCACCCTTACCGACGTAACCGAACGGTCCGCCGGTGTTGAACGCCGGGCCCGCCACGTCGATGTGGGCCCACTGCACACCCTCGGGGACGAACTCCTTCAGGAAGATGCCGGCCGTGAGCATGCCTCCCCACCGGTGAGGGGAGACGTTCGCGAGGTCGGCCACACGGGACTCGAGATCGCCGCGCAGTTCCTTCGGGAAGGGCATCGGCCAGCCGTTCTCCCCGACCTCCTGCGACAGCGCGGCCACGCGGTCGCGGAACTCGTCGTGACCCATGACGCCCGGGGTCCGGGTGCCGAGGGCGACCATCTGGGCGCCGGTGAGGGTCGCGGTGTCGATGAGGTAGTCGGGATCGTCCTCGCAGGCGCGCACGATGGCGTCGGCGAGGATCAGGCGACCCTCGGCATCGGTATTGATGACCTCGACGGTGGTTCCGCCGTACTGGGTCAGCACGTCGCCCGGCCGCTGCGCCGTGGACGACGGCATGTTCTCGGCCATCGGCACGGTGGCGGTGACATCGGCGGCGACACCGAGCTTCGCGGCGAGCACGACGGTTGCGATCACCGCGGCG
>NZ_AJVB01000284.1:0-4829 GCF_000278445.1 Rhodococcus sp. R1101 | reverse complement strand
GCTGGGCGATCGTGCGCGATGCGATGTCGCATCAGGGGCGCGCCCCCTGCCTGAGTACGCGTCGTATGACTTGGAGGCGAGTTTCGTGATCGAGCAAGAGTCGGACGTGCGGTCGATCCGTGCGCGACGCGACCTCGAAGGGGTACCCGCATCGGTGGTTTACCGCGGTAAACCACCGGCCGCTCGAGAACCTGAACCAGTACCGCTGCGCCAGCTCGGTCGCTATGCGAAAGCAATCTCGGTAGAACAGGAACTCGGAGCCTCGTCCGTCCCGTCGTCTGTGTAACTTCCGCGTCGCTCAAGGGACTCGAGACGCTGTGACTGCAGTTCCTTACGCCAGAAATCCTCAGGTATTTAACGTCACTGTGACGAAATGGGAGAGGGGTAGGAAATGCTTTTCGCCTCCTGTGGAAAGTGTCGCTCCATCGCGCGACGCCTCGGGGCATTCACGACACGCTGAAGCGGTCACAGATTCTCTGGCGTCGAACCCAGCCGGACGTAGGTCGGGGGAGTGCCCGCCTGTGTTCGTCGGCCGCGACCCGGCCGGGTTTCCATCCATGCGTCGACAGTCTCAGGGAGCCAACCGAATCGGGGGCCGATGGAGGCATCGGCTTGCGGCAGAACACCTTTCCGTAGATAACCTTTGGCGGTGTTGTAGGTGATACCGACACGGTCGGCAACCTCGTGCAAAGTCAGGTAGCGGAGCACATCTGAGATGATACGGCGAAAGGTTGTTCCGTAGACCTGTAAGGGTCTATTGTACGAGTTGCGCGCCTCGTCGAACTGCATCAGCACCGATGCGGCGATGCGGGCGCAACCGTCATCTCCGCCAGAAGATGGCGAAGCGTAGTCCGAAGTAGCCCCACCGTGGGGTGAAGCATACGGAGGTAACCTATGGCTGTTCATGTCATGCTCAACCAAAAGGGCGGCGTCGGAAAATCCACCCTTACAATGAATCTCGCCGCAGTAAAAGCGGACGTTCTCACTGCCGGCGACGATGACGACGTCCAGTCCCCGGTAGCAGCGATCTCGGTGGACCCCCAGGGATCCGCCGTCTGGTGGGCCTCTCGCGTCCAGGAATTGCCATTCCTGATCGACCAGGTTCACGACAATCTCGACGTGCTCCGCAATCTCGACAAACTTCCCGGTATCAAGCACGTCTATGTCGATACCCCGGGCTGGATCGATCTGTCCGGCGCCGACGACGGCACCGATGTGCTCGGGACCGGCAGCTCCGCCGACGCCCTACGCGCCGTCCTCGAAGTCGCCGATCTGGTCATCGTTCCGATCGAGCCCGAACCGCTCTGCTTCGACCCTACGGCTCGGACCATCAAGCAGGTCATCGAACCTCTCGGTAAGAAATTCATTGTCGTTGTGAACAACTGGGACCCCCGGGACGGCAAGGTCGATCTCGAACAGACGCGAGAATTCGTCCAGGCCAACGGGTGGCCACTTGCGCGAACCGTCGTGCGGCACTACAAGGTTCACACTCGAGCCGCCGCTGAGGGCAGGGTCGTCACCGAGTACGAAGCCAACCGCGTCTCTCTGCAGGCCCGGGAGGATTTCTACAAGCTCAGTCTCGAGCTCGCGGACGGTGGTCGCTGATGGCGCCCAAGGGTGGGCGCGCAAACTTCGCCTCCCTGGTCGGAGCAGTAGGCGACAACTCTCCGGTAGACCGTAAGCGCACTCCCACACCGTACAAGGTTGTTGCCCGACCCGTCGAAGGTCAACTGCTCGCTGATGTTCCCGTCGGCCGGCTCGTTGCCAACCCCAGAAACCCACGCGACGAACTCGGGGACCTGTCCGACCTGGCCACGATCGTCGACCGGCAACTGCAACCGGGAACCGTCGTCAGCCGCGCGGCCTGGCTGAAACTGTGGCCCGAAGACGAAGACGATATCGGCACTGCCGAGTACATCGTCGTCAACGGCAACCGTCGCCTCGCTGCCGCCCAGAAGTACGGGCGCCCCGGACTCGATGTCGTCCTGCGCGACAGCATCGCCACCGACAGAGGAGAGATTCTCTGGGCTGCAACAAGTGAGAACATCGACCGCCGTGACTTCGACGTCCTCGAAGAAGCCAAGGCCGTCGAGCTGATGGTTTCCGAGTTCGGCAGCGCCGACGCAGCAGCGAAGAAACTCGGCCGTTCCAAAGGCTGGGTGTCCCAGCGTCGCGCCCTGCTCAAACTCGCACCCGAACTGCAAACAGCCCTGCGTGCAGGCGATCTCGCCGTTCGTCAAGCCCGATCCCTGGCCCGAGTTCCGCTCGAGGAACAGGTCGCGGCATGGCAAGCGGCACAGAATCCTGAGCCGGAACCCGAAGTCGAGGCTGAGGCTCCTGATTCCGAGGAGTCGCAGCCGAAGGAGCCTGCGAACAAACTCGAGCCGGTGGACAAGGTGGCCCAGGCGCTCAAACGACTCGGCGCAGATCCGGATGTGCTTGCCGCGGCAGTGCGTAAGCACTTCACCGATGACGAGCGCCGCAAGCTCATCGATGCGCTCGAGCTCCGGTAGGCACGATTCGGCGACGGCGCCGGTGGATCGCAGAAGGACTGCAGTGGTGAGCCGATGAGCGGAATCGACGACCAGATCCCTCTTTTCGATCTCGATCCCGAATCCGAAGAGCCGACGGTCGAGTCACCTGTCTCCGAAGAGCCGACGTCCGACACGCCCGATACGCCACCGGAAGATCTGCCGGCCACCGACGCTGATATCGCCTCATCCGACGCGGATGTTGCCGCCGGCACCGACGATGTGCCGGATCTTCCGGCCGAGCCTCGACCATGGGAGTCGCTAGCTGTCACCGAGGATGCGGACGGTCACGCCATCATCGTCACCGCCGAAGCCACTTACACACCGTCAGGTGCCCGTCTGACCGGACCGGTCGACTCGATCGAGAAGCTGGACAAGCTGCTGCACTGGGCAGCATTGACTCCGCACGGACTCACTGCACAGGTGTGGTTCGTCGGGATCGACTCGTGCGCCCAGCTCGGTTGGACGATCGACCCCGGCAGTGAAGACGACGTCGACGACCTCGAACAACTCCGCCAACGCGCTGCGACCGAGCTGACCCACGCTATCGCTGCCACTCTGCCGCCTCTGATCGCTGCAGGTTGGGAACTGCGCGGCGATCCCGGCTACGTCATCCACCTCCTCCGCAAGGTCGGTAAAGCTACCCAGATGGTCGATCTCGTCCTCGAGCCCTACGTGTGGACCTATTGGAACAAGGACTTCGGCTGGGGTAACCGCGTCGGAGACATGGGCATCCTAGGCAACCCCGCCGCCGGTACCTATCTGCCCGACGACGACCGTCCCGCCGCCCGCGAACTCGGCCGCCGCCTGGCCTGGTCCGTCAAGCACCTCGACACCCTGCCCGGCCCGACCCCCGCCCGCACCGGTGCCGCCGTACTGGACAAGATCCGACGTGAACGCCTCCGCACCGGCAAAGGCATCGTCGTCACCGCCGGCGGGCCCCTCCCACCGATCGCCGACGCCCCGCGCGGGGACCTCGAGCCGGCCGCCGGCTGGTCCCGTATCCCCGACACCGACGACCTCGATGGTGCCTCCGCGCTGGTCACCATCGACCAGCGCGCCGCGTATCTGGCTTCGGCGGGCATGCTGTCGTTCGGCTACGGCCGGATCCGCAATCTCGTCGGTGACGATGCCGCAGCCGCCGCAGCAGTCGACAAGCCGGCTTTCGGCCTCTGGCGCGTGACTCTGCCCGCCGCAGCGCAATTCGGTCTACCGGAGAAGCTGCCGCTACCGCATCCGGCGATGCTCGACGACCGGCCGGTACAGACATGGATCACTACCGTCAGTCTCGACGGACTGTGCGCGCCCATCGCCGACGGGGGAATGGGGCTCGATGTCGACGACCTCGACGTCACCGAGGCCTGGGTCTACGAGGAACAAGGTCGCGCCCTGGACAAGTGGGCGAAGGTGTTGCGCGAGGCCCGCGCGGTGGCCGTCGGCACCGGCGACGTTGCCATGAAACGTTTTCTCGGCGCCTGCTACAAGGGCTATGTCGGCCGGATGGTCAATCCGGACATGTGGATCGCGACTCGCATGCAACATCACCATCAGCCGTTGTGGCGGGCCGCGATCATGGCTCACTGCCGGTGGCGTGGCCGCCGCGTTGCAATGCGCATCGCCCGTGAGACCGGTCGTTGGCCGATTCGCACGATGACCGACTCATGGGTGTACCTGGTGGGTGAGGGGCAGACCCTCGCCGACGACAGTGACGCGTTGGGCAAGATGACTCTCGAAAAGCACGTCGACCTCACCGACGAGATGCTGTTGGGATTCGCGCAAGCCGAGACCACCCATGAGGTGCGGCTGGCTATCGCTGCGGCCTACGGCGCCGACACCGACGAGGAGCGGTAGATGGCGCTGCATCTGCCCAAACCTCGGTCGAAAGCGGTGCCGCAGAAAACGGTCGGCCTCGACGGCATGAAGGTCACCGTCGCAGCTGCGGCAGCTGCCGGTGTCGCCAAAGCACAAGAAACCGGTAGGGGCCTGGCCGGGCTGACCTCGCGAGTCTCGGTCAGGCAGATCCGCACCGAGATCGGCAACGACGGCCTGCGACAGGCAGCCATCGACGCCGGCCGCCTCGCCCCGTCGGACCGTACACTGCGCCGCTGGGCCCAGCAAGGACGCATCCCCCATGCGGAAGTCGCCGAGTTGGCACAACGTCGTGCCGCCATCGCGCGGCTCGGGGGAGTGAACGAGGTGGCCCGGAAGATCGGCCGCAGTCCTTCTTCGGTACGCAAGTACATCTCCGGCAAGACCAACGAGTTGCGCAACGACGCACGGTCGAAACTCGAGGATGTC
>NZ_AJVB01000283.1:0-4846 GCF_000278445.1 Rhodococcus sp. R1101 | reverse complement strand
CCTGGAGACCGGGCGCTCGCGGTGGGGGCTCGGTCGCGCACCCGGCGGCGAGTGCGGCGACGACGCACAGTCCCGCGACGAGAACGCGCTGTCTCACTGGTACTCCTTCAACCGTGGCCGGAGACCGACCCACACTCCGACGAGCGCCACCGTCAGCAGGATCACCGACATCGGTGTGAGGCCGGCGAGGGTGCGCGACGCGCGGAACTCGTTGTCGCGCAGTTCGGTGCGGGTGCCGTCGATCGCTTCCGTCAAGGCTTCGTCGAGGGCGACGAACCGGGCGGTGGATTCGCCGGGACCCGCCCCGACCGCGAGGACCGAGGCAGCCGCGTAGTCACCGCGCGCGAGTGCGTCGACCATGCGTGCGTGCGAGTTGATCCAGGCTTCGTGCGCCGACCGGGCCGCCGTGACCGCGTCGGCGCCCGCCTCCAGGGCGGACTCGCGTCCGTACACGTCGAGGATGTCGCCGAGTCGCGACATGTTGGTCCCGAAGGTGTCGTCGTACGCGCCGGTGGTGTCGCGCCGGGCGATCAGCAGGGTTTCGGCGGTGCGCGACTGCTGGGCGAGGATCCGTCCCTCGGTGAGATCGGCGAGCGGTGCCGCGCCCCGCTCGATGGCGCGTTCGGTGGCGCTCGACGACGCCAGTCCGGCGACGAGCAGCCAGCCCAGCAGCGCCCCGGTCGCGCCGATCGCGACGATGAGCCCGGGATTCAAGGTGCGACGACTGCGGCGGCTCACCACGACGTGCGCCGCGCACAGTGCGGCGACCGTGACGAGGATCAGTCCGATGGCGAGCCAGGGCGGTCGTACCGCGTCGCGCTGGGTGTCCTCGACGGCAGCGACACCGCGCGTGTGCAGTTCCTGTGCGGCCGGGAGCAGTTCGGTCTGCATCAGATGCGAGGCCTCACCCAGATAGGCGGAACCGACCGGATGCCCGGTGCGATTGTTGGTGCGGGCCGTCTCGATCAGCCCGGTGTAGACGGGCAGCAAGCGCCCGATCTCGGTGAGGTTGTGTGCCGTCTCGCGGTCGGCGTCCGTCAGCCCCGTCGCCGCGATGACGAGATACTCCGCCGCCTCGTCGGTGGCCCTGATATAGCGACTCCGCACCGCCTCCGGTTCGGGCCCGCCCGAGATGAACCCCGTCACGGCGGCGGCGTCGGCCACCGAGAGCGCGCTGTAGAGATTCTGGGCCGCGCTCGCGAGCGGTTCGACGGACATGAGGAGACGGTCGTGGGTGGCCTGCCGGCCGGAGACGGTGGTCGCGGACACCGCGGCCGAGGCCACGAGCAACACGGTGAGCACCGCCCCGAGTATCAGCAACCGTACCGGCGTCGATCGCAGCAGGGCGCGGAAGCGGTCGACACGGGCGTCCGGATCGTCCGTACCGGCAGTCTCGCGCACGTGGCTGCCGATGGGAGCGAAAGGAGGGGTGATCCGCACGTCCACCGGGCACTCCCTTCCTCGTGTCGAGCGGTCTGAGGGGAGCATATAAGCAGCCCGGCGGTATTGTTGCCGTCCACGGACGGCGGGATCCGGTACCGGACACAGGCCGGGCGAGGCGGATCGGAGAGGCGGACGCTATGCGTGGAGACGGCGACGGCTGGGCGGCCGGCCCGGACGGCGAGAAGCGCTGGGGACGGCACGGCGCCGCAGGCCTGCTGCTGCGCGCTCCGCTGGCGGACGGTCGGCCCGCGGTACTCCTGCAGCATCGGGCGACATGGTCGCACCAAGGTGGGACCTGGGCCCTTCCCGGTGGTGCCCGCGACTCGCACGAGAGCACCGTCGACGCAGCCGTGCGGGAAGCGCACGAGGAGGCGGGTATCGACGTCGAGGCGGTGACGGTGCGCGCCGAACGCGTCACCTCCGGTCTCGCCGGTGGGTGGACCTACACCACCGTCGTCGCCGATGCCGCCGAGACGCTCGTGACCAGCCTCAACCAGGAGAGCACCGAACTGCGCTGGGTGCCGGAACCGGACGTCGAGACGATGCCGCTGCACAGCGGCTTCGCCGAGGCATGGCCGTCGCTGCGCACCGCGCCGGTGCGCATGCTGCTCGATACGGCGAACGTGCTCGGGGCCGGTGGCCCCACCGGGTGGTGGCGCGACCGCCCCGGTGCGACCGCCGCGCTGCTCGCCGACCTCGCCGCGGCGCTGCCCCGCACCGTCGAGTTTCCCGACGGGTCGTTCGGCTGGGTGCCCCGCGTCGAGGCGGTCCTCGAAGGCCACGCCCGCGCCGCGACGATCGACGACGTCCGGATCCCGGTGCACACCGCGGACGGCAGCGGCGACGACGAACTGGCCCGGCTCGCCGCGACCGCGACGGCCGTGGTGGACCCGGGAGTGACGGTCGTGGTCACTGCGGATCGCGGTCTGCGCGCGCGGTTGCCCGAGGGCACGCTCGCGATGTCGCCCTCGGCCGTGCTGGGCTGGCTGTAGCGCCCTGCCGTATCGGTCGTCAGACCGGCAGAGCCGCTTTCAGTGCAGCCGCGGCGGCCCGCGGATCGTCTGCCTTCGTGATCGCCCGGACCACTGCGACCCGCGTGGCACCGGCGTCGAGCACCTCGGGGAGCCGTTCGAGGTCGATGCCGCCGATCGCGAACCACGGTCGTGCCGGCTGCGACTGCGCGACCTCGCGCGTCACCTCCAGCCCCGCCGCGGTACGGCCCGGCTTGGTCGGGGTGTCCCACACCGGTCCGGACGCGAAGTAGTCGACGCCCTCCTCGATGTCGGCGAGCGCGGCCTGCGCCCGGCTCGACGTCGACCGGCCGATGACGATCCCGTCGCCGAGGATCTGCCGCGCGTGCCGCACCGGCAGGTCGCCCTGACCGAGATGCAGGATGTCGGCGCCCGCTGCGAGTGCGATGTCGGCGCGATCGTTGACGGCGAGGAGCGCCCCGTGGCGTGCACACGCCTCGCCGATGATCTCGAGGGCGGCGAGCTCGTCGCGTGCCTCGAGCCGTCCGAACTTCTTCTCACCGGCCGAGTCCTTGTCGCGCAACTGGACGATGTCGACCCCACCGGCGAGGGCCTCCTCGACGAACCGTGCGAGGTCGCCGGTGTCCCGGCGGGCGTCGGTGCACAGGTACAGCCGCGCGGTGGCGAGTCGGCCGCGCGGGTCGGGATGGTTGCCGCGATAGGTGGTCACGGACAAGACGGTAGCCTCTAGAGCGAAAGTGACGACACGGGAGTCCCGGGGATCGCGGGGCTGAGAGGGGGCCTGCCGGCCCCGACCGTTATGACCTGACCCGGATCATGCCGGCGCAGGGAGTGAGGTGGACCAATGGCAACTGTGGCCGTCGTGGGTGGCGGAGTGATCGGGCTGTCGATCGCATGGCGCGCGGCCCGCGCGGGACACCTCGTGACCGTGCACGACCCGAATCCTGGTAGCGGAGCCTCGTGGGTGGCCGGAGGAATGCTGGCACCGCTGTCCGAGGGCTGGCCCGGTGAAGACCACGTCCTGTCCCTGGGAGCGGCCTCCCTCGACCGCTGGCCCGCCTTCGCGGAGGCGCTGCGCACGGAGACCGGCGTCGATGTGTTCACCGCCCAGGCGTCCCTGACCGTCGCGCTCGATGCGGCCGATGCGGCCGACCTGCGGACCGTCGCCGAATGGGTGGGGGAGCAGGGGCACGAGATGCGGCTGCTCTCCCGCGCCGAGATCCGGGAATTCGAGCCGTCCCTCGGTCCGAAGGTCCGTCTCGGACTCCTCGCCCCCACCGAGTCGTCGGTCGACAACCGGGCGCTCGTCGACGCCCTGCGCGTCGCGGCGACCGGCGCCGGAGTGCGTTTCTCGGACGCCGCCGTGCACGACCTGGCCGACCTGCCGGACGACCAGGTGGTGCTCGCGACCGGGGTGGCCTCGGCACGTGTGTGGCCGGACCTTCCGGTCCGCCCTGTCAAGGGCGAGATCCTGCGCCTGCGGGTGCGGCCGGGCGCGACCCCGCCGCCGCAACGCACCGTGCGCGCGAGTGTCCACGGGCGCCCCGCCTACCTGGTTCCGCGCCACGACGGTCTCGTGGTGGGGGCGACGCAGTACGAGGCGTCCGACACGCAGGTCACGGTGGCGGGTGTGCGCGATCTGATCGCCGATGCCGAGATCATCTTTCCGGCGCTCGGCGAGTACGAACTGCTCGAGGCGAGTGCGGGCCTGCGCCCGATGACGCCCGACAACCTGCCGCTGATCGGCCGGGTCTCCGATCGTGTCGTCGCCGCGACCGGGCACGGTCGCAACGGTGTGCTGCTCACGCCCCTCACCGTCGACGCGGTGCTCGCCGAACTCGGCGGGCGGTCTCTGACCGATGCGAAATACGCCTGTCCCCGACGAATTACGGAAGCGAGTGTGGGATGACGAACGAGGTGTCCGTGGGCATCACCGTCAACGGTGAGGACAAGTACTACGACGCGGCGCCGACGGTGGCGCAGCTGCTGAACGAGCTCGGTCTGCCCGAGAAGGGAATCGCGGTCGCCGTCGACGGTGTCGTGTGCCCGCGAGGACGCTGGTCGGAGCCGGTGTCCCGGGGTGCGAGCATCGAGATCCTCACGGCGGTCCAAGGTGGCTGACACACGCGATCCCGGCGCCGACCTACCGGGACTGACGATCGCCGGCCGCACCTTCGGCTCGCGGCTGATCACCGGTACCGGTGGTGCGGCGAACCTGGCCGTGCTCGAAGAGGCGCTCGTCGCGTCGGGCACCGAGCTCACCACCGTCGCGATGCGTCGCGTCGACGCGGCTTCCGGAACGGGTGTCCTCGATCTGCTGCGTCGCCTCGGTATCGAACCGCTGCCGAACACCGCCGGGTGCCGTGGTGCGAAGGAAGCGGTGCTGACCGCGCAACTCGGCCGGGAGGCAC
>NZ_AJVB01000282.1:0-4880 GCF_000278445.1 Rhodococcus sp. R1101 | reverse complement strand
GGGTCGGCACATTCTCGTCGGCCGGCGCGTCGACACGCGTGGGGCAGAAGATCTCGCGCACGCTCGGGCTCGCATTCGGCGTCGGAATCAAGACGAATCTCGCGGAGGCCTACGCCTTCCTGATGAACCAGTGGGAGCCGGGCGATCGAATCTATCTCTTCGGGTTCAGCCGAGGCGCCTACACGGCCCGGGCGCTTGCGGGCATGCTGCACGTCATCGGCATTCCACGACCGGCGGCAGAAAACCTCGTCCAGTATGCGATCGCCAAGTATGCGCCCCGGGGCGAGTGGACAGAGGAGAATGAGAAAGCCGCCCAGGAATTCTCCGCCACCGTGTGCCGTGCGCCGAACGGCTCGTTCTCCGTTCCTGTGCACTACCTCGGCATCTGGGACACTGTCAGCGCTCCCGGCCTGTTCCGGCGAGACCTTCACTTCGTGAAGACCGAGGACCTCCCGAATGTGGAAGCAGGTCGGCATGCCGTCTCGATCGACGAATATCGCAGGCCGTACAAGGCGGACTTGGTGACGAACGCGGCAATCCAGGAAGCCTGGTTCACCGGCGTCCATTCCGACGTGGGTGGCGGATTCAAGGACGACAGACTCGCCAACATCTCGCTTCTGTGGGTGCTCGACGGGGCACGGGAGCACGGGGTACTGCTGCGTCGGAAAGCGGATTTGCGTGGACTTCCCCAGCGGGACAAAGAGTACGCAAAGGCGAAGCCGAATCGTATGGGCCGGATCTGGATCCTTGCCGGTCGCACACGGCGCCCGATCCCACCCGACGCGAACTTCCACGCGAGCGTGCTGTTCCGGTGGGACGACTTCCGAGACGGCCCGGACGATCCGACATGCGTCGACGACGGTTGGTGCGACCCGGAACCTCCGGACGATCCCGTGCCGCTCGCTCTCTCGGAATCACACGGCGACCCGGAGTTGCCCGAATCGTAGGCTCCAGCGCCCGCAATCCTCTACTCACCCGGTGGGTTCGCCGACCTCACGAGCCTCGATCGAAGGTGTCGCCGCTCGGGTTCGGTACCGGCGAGCTCGAGCGCGCGCCGATACGCCTCGGCCGCTTCGCCTTTCCGACCGACCCGGCTCAGCAACTCGGCCCGCGCCACCGCGTACGGCCCGTAGTCGCGCAGACCCGGCTCCTCCGCGAGACCGTCGAGGAGTTCGAGTCCGGCCGCGGGCCCGTCGCGCATCGCGACCCCCACGGCGCGGTTCAGTGCGACGACCGGCGACGGGCTCAGCGCGATCAGCACGTCGTAGAGCGCGACGATCTGCGGCCAGTCGGTGCTGTCGACGCCGTTCGCTTCGTCGTGCAGTGCGGCGATGGCGGCCTGCACTCCGTACGGGCCGGGTGGTCCCCCGGTGAGTGCGGCGACCACCAGCGAACTGCCCTCCTCGATCATCGAGCGGTCCCAGCGGGTGCGGTCCTGTACGTCGAGCAGCATCATCGCGCCGGACGGGTCGGTGCGTGCGTCTCGGCGGGCGTGGACGAGCAGCATCAGCGCAAGCAACCCGCTCACCTCCCGTTCCGCCGGCATCAGGCGGTGCAGGATGCACGTGAGGCGGATCGCTTCCTCGGCGAGGTCGGGGCGTTGCAGATGTTCGCCGCTGCTCGCGACATAACCCTCGGTGAAGATCGAGTAGAGCGCCGCAAGCACCGCCGGTAGTCGCTCCGGCAGTTCGCCGGGGCCCGGCACCCGGAACGGAATCCGAGCGCCGCGGATCTTCTTCTTGGCCCGCACGATCCGTTGCGCCATCGTCGGCGGCGGAAGGAGGAAGGCGCGGGCCACCTCGTTCGTCGTGAGCCCGCCGAGGCAGCGCAGGATCAGCGCGACGCGGTCGTCGGCGGCGAGGGCGGGGTGGGCGCAGGTGAAGAACAGTTCGAGGCGGTCGTCCGGCAACTCACCGGTCTCGGGTGGTTCGTGCGACATGCGACGTTCGGTATCGATGGCGAGTTCGGCGAGGCGTGTCGCATACACGCGGTCGCGGCGTACCCGGTCCAGCGCTCGGCGCCTCGCCGTGGTGAGCAGCCAGGCACCCGGACGCTCGGGCACCCCGTCGGCCGGCCAGCGTACGAGCGCCGCTTCCAGCGCGTCCGATGCGACCTCCTCCGCGAGGTCGAGATCGCCGAACCGATGGACGAGCGCGGCGAGGAGCCGGCCGTGTTCCTCCCGGAACACCGCCTCGACGGTTGCGGCCGGTTCCTCCATCGCTCAGTCCCCGAAGTCCGCGATCGGCCGCACCACGACCGTGCCGCCGTCCCTCGAACCGGGGCAGCGGGCCGCCCAGTCGAGTGCCTCGTCCAGGCTGCCGACGTCGATGACGTCGTATCCGCCGAGCACCTCGCGGCTCTCGCCGAACGGTCCGTCTGTCACCGTGCGTCGCCCGTCCGCGTCGACCTGCACGGACGTCGCGGTGACGAGATCCTGCAAAGCGTGCCCGGACACGAGGACTCCCGCGTCGCGCATCGCCTTCTCGTAGTTCTGCCAGTCCTCGACGGTGCAGGTGGGCTCGTCGGTCGTGGATGCGTAGATCAGCAGCATGTACTTCATGGCGGTCGCTCCCGTCTGTGTGGTGTTCGTCCTACACCATCACGACGAACGGGCACCTGCCGTATCGACAACCCGACGAGAAATTTTTCTAGCCGCTGTTGCGCAACGCCGTGGCGAGACCGTTCATCGTGATCTGGATGCCGCGCCGGACCCGGTCGGTGTCCTCGCCGGCGCGGAACCGGCGCAGCAACTCGACCTGCAGATGGTTGAGCGGTTCGAGGTACGGGAACCGGTTGTGCAGCGACCGCTCGAGGGCGGGATTGTCCGCGACGAGCGAGTCGTACCCCGTGATCTGCTCGTAGGCGACGACGGTGCGGGCGTGCTCGTCGACGATGCTGCCGAACACCCGCTCCCGCAGTTCGGTGTCGTCGACGAGTTCGGAGTACCGGGCGGCCAGGCCGAGATCGGACTTGGCGAGCACCTGCGCCATGTTCGACAGCACCGAACGGAAGAAGGGCCAGCGTCGGTAGAGATCCTGCAGAGTTGCCAATCGGTCCGGATCGCCGGATACCCAGTCGTGCACGGCCGTTCCGGTGCCGTACCAGCCGGGGAGCATCACACGGCTCTGCGTCCAGGAGAGCACCCACGGGATGGCCCGCAGGTCGCTGATCGCCTTCGTCTGCTTGCGGGAGGCAGGACGGCTGCCGATGTTGAGCGCCCCGATCTCCGAGACCGGTGTCGCCGTGGTGAAGTACTCGACGAAGCCCGGCGTCTCGTGGACCAGGCGGCTGTACGCTGCGCGGGCCAGGTCGGCGAGTTCGTCGAGGATCCGGTAGGCCTCCGGTGCGTCCTTTCCGAGGCCTTCGACGTCGAGCAGGCTCGATTCCAGTGTCGCCGAGACGAGCGCTTCGAGATTGCGGCGGGCGAGCACCGGTTCGCGGTACTTCGCGGCGATGACCTCACCCTGCTCGGTGAGGCGCAGCGATCCCTGAACCGCTCCTGGCGGCTGGGCGAGGATGGCGTCGTAGCTCGGTCCGCCACCGCGGCCGACGGTACCGCCGCGACCGTGGAACAGCCGCAGCCGGATCCCGGCGGTGCGGGCCGCGTCGACGAGGTCGAGTTCCGCGCGGTAGAGCGCCCAGTTGGCGGCGAGATAGCCGCCGTCCTTGTTGGAGTCGGAGTACCCGAGCATGATCTCCTGCAGGCCGTCGTGCCCGTCGACGAGGCTGCGGAACTCGGGCACGGCGAGGGCCGCGGTCAGCGTGGCAGCGCCGCCCCGCAGGTCGTCGATCGTCTCGAAGAGCGGGATGACCTGCACCGTGCTGCGCGGATAGCCGCGGTCGAGGTCGAGCAGGCCGACCTCCTTGAGCAGTACCTCGACCTCGAGCAGGTCGGACACCGAGGTGCACATGCTGATGATGTAGTGCTCGATGGCGGCCGGTCCGATGCGGCGGACCACTTCGGCGGCGGCACGCAGGATGCCGAGTTCTTTCGCGGTCTCGTCCGACAGGTGCGCATCGGCGGCGGTGAGCGGGCGGCGAATCCGCAGTTCCGCGGTGAGGAGCGCGACCTTCTCGTCTTCCGGCAGATCGCGATAGCGGTCGGTGACCCCCGCCCAGGAGAGCAGTTCGGCGACGACGTTCTCGTGTACCTCGGAGTTCTGCCGCAGGTCGAGCGGTGCGAGGTGGAACCCGAAGACCTCGACGGCGCTGCGCAGGTGGGCGAGCCGGTCGTCGGCGATCACCGCGGCACCACCCGCACGCAAGGATGCATCGACGATGTTCAGGTCGGTGTGCAGGCGGGCCGGGTGAGGATACGGTTCGCACGGGATGCGCACCGTGTGGGGCAGGTCGACGCCGGGCAGCAACCGTTCCGCGGTCGCGGTGAGGCGAGCGCGGATGCCGTGCACGGCACGCCGGTACGGCTCGTCACTGTGCGCGGGATCCTCGTCGCCCGAGTGGTCGGCGAGTTTCTTCAGGGCACCGCTGATGGTCGCGGTGCGTTCGGACATCGACAGTTCGCGTTCGAGCGCCGCGAGTTCGGTGAGGTGATGACGCAGCGCGGTCTCGCAGGCACGATTGGCGGCGGTGGTGACGACTTCCCCGTCGACGTTGGGGTTGCCGTCGCGGTCGCCACCGATCCAGGTGCCGGGCCGCACCAGCGGCTCGGTGAGCACCGCGGCGTCGGGCCAGCGTCGCCGGAGTTCGCGGCGCACTTCGGCGTTGAGAGCGGGCACGACGTCGAACAGCGCGAGGTCGTAGTAGCGCAGACCGTTGTCGACCTCGTCGCTGATCCGCAGCCGCGCAAGCCTGATGAGCGCGGTGTCCCAGAGGGTGAGGATGTGCCGGTAGAGCGCACGGTCGATCTCCTCGAGCGCGGC
>NZ_AJVB01000281.1:0-4916 GCF_000278445.1 Rhodococcus sp. R1101 | reverse complement strand
CTGCTTGGCGAGGATCAGGCCGGAACGCGGACCACCGAGGGTCTTGTGCACGGTGGTGGAGACGACGTCGGCATAGGGCACAGGCGAGGGGTGCAGCCCCGCGGCGACCAGGCCGGCGAAGTGCGCCATGTCGACCCACAGGTACGCACCGACCTCGTCGGCAATGGAGCGGAAGGCCGCGAAGTCCTCGTGACGCGGGTAGGCGGACCAGCCGGCGACGATGACCTTGGGCTTCTCGCGCACGGCGATGTCGCGGACCTCGTCCATGTCGATACGGTGGTCGTCCTTGCTGACCCCGTAGGACGCGACGTCGTACAGCTTGCCGGAGAAGTTGAGCTTCATGCCGTGCGTGAGGTGGCCGCCGTGTGCGAGGTCGAGGCCGAGCAGCTTCTCGCCGGGCGTCATCAGCGCCATGAGCACCGCGGCGTTCGCCTGCGCGCCCGAGTGCGGCTGGACGTTCGCGAACTCGGCGCCGAACAGCTCCTTGGCGCGGTTACGGGCGAGGTCCTCGACGATGTCGACGTTCTCGCAGCCGCCGTAGTAGCGGCGGCCGGGGTAACCCTCGGCGTACTTGTTGGTCAGGACGCTGCCCTGGGCCTGCAGCACAGCGCGCGGCACGAAGTTCTCCGACGCGATCATCTCGAGCGTGTCGCGCTGACGCGACAACTCGCCGGCCATGGCCTCGGCGACCTCCGGGTCGAGGTCGTTCAGTGCGGCAGTGTTCACGTCGGCGCCGGGCGCAGCGGTCATCGAGATCTCTCCAAGCAGAGGGCGTCAGGGATACGGCCTCCAGTCTACGAAGGCCGTCCACCGCCCCGGTAGCCGGTACCCGACCGACCTGCGGTTCACCGCAGGCTGCTGGGCACCAGGGGTTCGTCGAGCAGGCGCCGGAACCGTTCGGCACGCTCGGCTCCGACCGGAACCTGCCCGAGCCAGCCGCCGAGGAGCCGGTAGCCCTCGACGTAGGTGCTGATGTAGGCGCGCCACAACGGTGACGACAGGAACCGCAGCGACTGCCGGGCACGTTCGGGGCTCGACAGCGACCAGCGCTGCAGGAATTCGACCACGTCGTCGTGACTGCGCCCGCGGTCGTGGAGCAGCAACGCGGCGTCCTGACGTACCGGCAGCAACTGCTCGGACGCCTCGGCCAGTTTCTCGGCGAGTTCGCCGTCGAACCGGAGCCCGAGATCGGCGTAGATCTCCTGCGCCCACTTCCCCCAGCCCGGGCCGACGATCGCTTCGAGCGCGAGATCGGCGAGGCCTTCGGCCATGAGGCACTGCGGGGTGTTGACGAGGAACAGCGTCTGCTCGGCCTGTCCGGCGGCGACGAGACCGGCCTCCTTGCGGCAATGCTCGGTGTGGTGCCCCGGATACGCCTCGTGCGCGATCAGCCGCGGCAGGTGCGCCATGGTCTGTTCGAGATCGGAGTTGATCGCGACCCGCGAACGGTAGTCACCGAGGTAGTAGTTGAAACCCGACCACGGCTTGTCGCCGACGACCTCGTACTCGACGCGTTCGGTATCGGGCAGCGGGTAGACCGCCCGCACCTTCTCGCGCAGCGCACCCGAGAACGCCTCGACGCAGTCGGCGAGGCGATCCGCAGGGATCACCTCGGACTTGCGGTGGGCCTGCATCCGCTCGGTGAGCGAACCCGGACCGGGAAGCAGCGCATCGAGGCGACGGTGCGCGTCGCGGTAGGTGTCCTCGTCGCCGGGAGCGATGCGCACGTCGAAGTACGCCTCGACCTCGTCGACGAAAGCGATCTCCTCCCCTGCGAACTTGCGGGCCGAGCAGTCGAGTGCGCGCAGATGCACGTCGAGGAAGCGGGTGCGCTCGTCGGACAGACCCGCACCGCGCAGTTCGTCCCGCAGGCGCCGCGCGATGTGCGATAGATCACGGGGATCGGGAGCCGGAGCGTTCTCGACCTTCCGCCGCAGTGCGGGATCGCCGGTGTAGGCGTCGACGAATCCTTCCTCGAGCCGGTCGAAAGCCAGACCCAGCAGCAGATATTCGTTCACGAAGTCGTCGGCTCCCATACCGGCCGAGCCTAGTCTCTCGTCGGCGGCCCGACACGGGAGAACCTGCCGGAGTGGGGACCCCGACGCGGCATCACCGTGTGTCAGCGAGCACAATCCGTTACATGGACATGCAACGCCGCATCCACCGCGCCGCCGGGAAGCCGTGCCGATGGCTCGTCTGAACGAACCGAGCCCGTACATCGAGTTCGACCGCAAGCAGTGGCGGACGCTGCGGAAGTCGACTCCCCTCGTCCTCACCGAGGACGAACTGGTCGGGCTTCGGGGCCTGGGCGAGCAGATCGACCTCGCGGAGGTCGCGGAGGTGTATCTGCCCCTCGCCCGGTTGATCCACCTGCAGGTCGCGGCCAGGCAGCGGTTGTTCGCGGCCACGGCGACCTTCCTCGGGGAGAAGCATCCCGATCAGCAGGTGCCGTTCGTGATCGGGGTGGCCGGCTCGGTGGCGGTCGGTAAGTCCACGACGGCCCGTGTGCTGCAGGCGCTGCTGGCACGGTGGGACCATCACCCCCGGGTGGATCTCGTGACCACCGACGGCTTCCTCTACCCCACCAAGGAATTGGTGCGGCGCAACATCATGCATCGCAAGGGCTTTCCCGAGAGCTACGATCGGCGCAAGCTGCTGCGGTTCGTCACCGAGGTCAAGTCCGGCGCGAAAGAGGTTGCGGCGCCGATCTACTCACACATCTCGTACGACATCATCCCCGGGCAGTACCACATCGTCCGCCAGCCGGACATCCTCATCATCGAGGGCCTGAACGTGTTGCAGACGGGCCCACGGCTGATGGTCTCCGACCTGTTCGACTTCTCGATCTACGTCGACGCGCGGATCGAGGACATCGAGAAGTGGTACGTGGAGCGCTTTCTCGCGCTGCGCAACACGTCCTTCGCCGATCCGGAGGCGCACTTCCACCACTACGCGAACCTGTCGGACCGGGACGCGATGAGTGCCGCGAAGGAGATCTGGCACTCGATCAACCTGCCGAACCTGGTGGAGAACATCCTGCCGACGCGGCCGCGCGCGACCCTGGTCCTGCGCAAGGACTCGGATCACGCCATCAACCGGCTCCGGTTGCGCAAGCTCTGAAGCGGCCCGCCGTTCCGCGCCGGACCGGCAGTCCGGTCAGGCGCCGAAACGGCGGTGCCGTGCGGCGTAGTCGCGCAGGGCGCGCAGGAAGTCGACCCGGCGGAACTCGGGCCAGTACGCCTCGGTGAACCAGATCTCCGAGTAGGCGGACTGCCAGAGCAGGAAGCCGGACAGCCGCTGCTCGCCGGAGGTGCGGATGACGAGATCCGGATCGGGCTGACCGGACGTGTAGAGGTGACTGTCGACGCCGTCGACCGTCACGGACTGGACGAGGTCCTCACCGCGAAGCCCCTGCGCGTAGCGCACCCGCAGGAGCGACTGCACGGCGTCGACGATCTCCTGCCGACCGCCGTACCCGACGGCCACGTTGACGTGCGTGCCCGTGCGTCCGGCGGTTCCGGCCGCGGCCTCGTGCAGTCGCTTGGCGTGATCGGACGGGAGGAGGTCGGTGGTGCCGACGATCTTCACGCTCCAGTTCTGCCCGGGCGCGGAGATCTCCTCCACCACGTCGGAGATGATCTCGAGCAGTGCGTCGAGCTCCTCCGGCTCGCGTCGGAGGTTCTCGGTGGACAGCAGATAGATGGTCGCCCTCTCGATGCCGGCGGCGTCGCACCAGCTCAGCAGCTCGGCGATCTTCTTAGCACCCTCGCGGTGGCCGTGACTGACGTCGGTGAAGCCGTTCTCGCGCGCCCAACGCCGATTTCCGTCGCACATCACCGCGACGTGCCGCGGATGCCGTGCCCCGTCGAGTTCCTTCAGCAGCCGGCGCTCGTAGAGCCGGTACAGCAATCCGCGGACGCTCACCCCGTCATCACCACCCGAGTCACATTACGCCCAGGGGTACCGGCGGTCGCGGCGGCGGTCACAGAGTCTCCCACCACGGGGTTCCACGTTGTAACGTGTCGACGGAACAAACCTACGGATGCGTAGGTTACCGTTCGGTACAGGAAGGAGCGCACGTATGACGGCCTTCGGCCTCGAGGAACTGCCCGTCACACCGCGGATGCGCGGATGGATCCACGCCTGGGCGTTCGGGGTGGCCGTCATCGCCGGTGCCGCACTCGTCTCGGCCGCGGCCTTCCTCGCCGCCCGCCCGGGCGCCGTGCTTCCCGCGACCGTCTACAGCCTCACGGTGTGCGGCGTGTTCGGGATCAGCGCGCTCTACCACCGCCTCACCTGGAGTCCACGGGCGCGCGTGTGGATGAAGCGTGCCGACCACTCGATGATCTTCGTGTTCATCGCGGGCAGCTACACCCCGTTCGCGACGCTGGCACTGCCACCCGGATCCGGACGGCCGTTGCTCATCGTCGTGTGGTCGGGAGCGCTCGCGGGTGTGGCACTGAAGATGTTGTGGCCGACCGCGCCGAGATGGGTCGGCGTACCCCTGTATCTGGTGCTCGGATGGGCGATCGTGCCCGTCTCCGGACAGCTGGTCGCCGAGGTCGGGCTCACCCCGATGCTGTTACTGCTGGTCGGCGGCCTGTTCTACAGCGGCGGAGCGATTCTCTACGCCACGCGCTGGCCCGACCCGTGGCCCGCGACCTTCGGACACCACGAGTTCTTCCACGCGGCCACGGTGGTCGCGGCCCTGTGTCACGCGATCGCGGTGTGGCTTGTGATTCTGGACTGAAACCTCACAGGCCACTTCGTGCAACTTCTCACACCACCCGAAGCGACTGTCACGCGTTTGTAGACTCGCGAGGGATGTCTATTCCGTTGCTCGCCTTCGAACTGACCGAGACCAACCGGGACTGGCTGATCCACCGGCCGCTGGCGATCCTGAGTTACATCGTCGT
>NZ_AJVB01000280.1:0-4943 GCF_000278445.1 Rhodococcus sp. R1101 | reverse complement strand
ACTCCCGTCCCTTCGGCCCGGCCCCCGGCCCGGGGCCGGCCACCATCCAGGTCCTGCCGTGGGTTCACCCCGCTGCAGCCAGGTGATCTGGTGGTGAGGCTTGCTGCGCACCGGTAAGTGTCGGTCCGACTCGTACTGTGCCCCTCCGACCACACGCGCGCAGGAGTGTCGCCGATGGCATCGAGCACGGTTGCTCGGCGGAGCATACCGTCGCATCAGGCCCGCGCTCGGCGAGTTCACCCGGACCATCGATGTGCTCGGTGAGACGTTCTCGGGGGAACGGATGGCCGATCACGACCGGCTCGCCGAACGCCTCGCAGACACGGGCAATCGATGGGGGTGCAACGACCCGCGCGTCAACGGCACGTTGTGGTGGTATTCGGCGAGCTCGACGATGGTCGCCGCGCTCGTCACCGTGCTGTGCGCCGAGGGCATCGCCCCGATCCACAGCTGCAACAACTCGAGGGCACGCTGCACGATAACGGGTTTCCCGGAGCCGTGCGATCCCGACGGATTCTGCACGACACCACTGCCTGCGCCGAGGCTGTGGCCGCCTCGTACGGGTCGGTGATCGACTCTCTCGCTGCGGTTTCCGGCGCAGCACCTCGCGCCCTGTGGGCAGTCGCCACCGACTCCGTCGCCGATCGCACGCTCACTGCCGCCCACGCCCTGGGCAGAGTCGACGACGGAGAACGACAAATGCGCGAGCTGCCCGCGCCGGACACCGGCCGATCGCCATGTGCGCCTTCTCCGACATCTCACCGACACCTGAATCTGCGCAGAGACCGGGGCCGGCTTATCCATCCCAGGAAAGTACCGGGGCTCACACGGTCGGATTCGGCGTGATCATCTTTCCGGTAGCGCTGACAATCCTCGCTCGTTCCCAAAGTCCGGCGCCAATGGGACGTCTGGGCCGACCCGGCGAAATCGCCGAGCCGATCGCCTGGCTGTCGTCGAACGCTCCGAGCTTCTCCACCGGTGCCGTGTACGACGCGAGCGGTGGGCACCATCCTGCCTCGCATCCCGGATCGAAGCACCGTCGTGCGCAATCGGGACAGGGGACCCGGTCCGCAACGGGCGTCTGCGACGCACCTGCCGGAACAAAAGACGGCGTTGCCTTCTTGTATCCAAGATGTATTCTTGCTTGGTGCAAGAACGCGGGACTCCAGGACCTACCGAACGACACACATGACGGCCATCCGTAAGCATGTCGCGCCTCCCTGCCACGAGCGCAACGTCGCGAACCCGACGGAGTTGCGAGCGATCGATTCTCCACGCACACAGTTGCTCTCGCAGAGAGAACGACACTACACATGAAGACCTCGAGAGGTCCGTGCGCCCCAGCACGTCACTCCCGCAACCATGCCGCCTCAGCGAGCACCCGAAAGGACCACCCAGTGCCGATGCCTCCCCACGGGGTGACGCAGGTCAAGCTGATCACCGCGCAGTTGTTCTCCGGAGCCGGAATCGCATCCGGCTACGCCGTCGGTGGCTTGCTCGCCGAACAGATCACGGGGCGGACCGCGATGGCCGGATTCGCGCAGATGAGCGTCATCCTCGGTGCCGGGTTGATCGCCTACCCTTTGGCGGCGCTCGCGGCACGTACCGGACGACGCAAAGCCCTGACCCTGGGGTTCGGGATCGGCGCCCTCGGCGCCTCGGTTGTGCTCGCGGGCGTGGCGACGGGGTTCCTGCCACTGTTCATGCTGGGAATGATGATGTGCGGATCGGCGACTGCAGCCGGGCTGCAGGCGCGGTACGCCGCTGTCGACGTCGCCGGTCCTGCGGCGACCGGACGGGCGATGTCCCTGGTGGTATGGGCAACGACCATCGGGTCCGTGCTGGGTCCGAACTTCACCGGCCCCGGCGCACATCTGGGCGAAGCGCTCGGAATGCACCCGCTGGCAGGGCCCTACCTGATCTCGATGGCCGCCTTCGCCCTTGCAGCTCTGGTCGCATCGACCCTGACGAGCGCGCCCCGCGCAAGCACCACGCAGTCGAACCGGACCGTCGAGGACGACGGAACCGACGACGGCGCTGCAGTCGGCGACACGACCATCGATACACCGCCGCTCGGCCTCATGGCTGCACTGCGTTTCGTTGTGGCGCAGCCGATTCCACTTTTTGCGATCGTCACGATCGTCACCGGTCAGATGATGATGACGAACGTGATGGTCATGACACCGGTGCACATGCATCACCAGGAATTCGACCTCGGAGCCATCGGTCTCGTAGTGAGCATTCACATTGCCGGGATGTACGCGCTCTCACCGATCTTCGGATGGATGTCCGACCGCTGGGGGCCGGGAACCGTGATCGCGTCCGGGGTCGCCGTCTTCGTCGCGACGATCACGCTCGGCGTCGTCGACGCCCTCGCTCCGGTGTCATCGATGCCGTTGTTGACCACCGCGCTACTGCTCCTCGGCGTGGGATGGTCGATGTTTCTCATCGGCGGCTCGGCACTGCTGACGGCTTCGGTGCCGCACCATGCGAAGGTCACGCTGCAGGGCGTCTCCGACTCCGCGATGAACCTGGGTGGAGCACTGATGGCTGCCATGGCCGGCACAGTGTTGGCGGCAGGCGGCTTCCTGTGGATCAACCTCATGGCTACCGCAGTTCTGCTCATCACTCTGGCATTCGCGGTCAGAGCGGTGCCGCTGATGACGTGGCCCGGCCGAGCAACACCATCCGCCCCGGACGACCATCACCTCGAAGGTGCAGAGCGGTGAACCTCCTTCCCCACAGAGCGGCAACCATCCGCACACTTTCGCTGGGCATCGAGCCCGGGCGAGGAAGCGGCATCAGAAGAACACCGCGCACATGATCTGCGCTGCCCTACCGGCCTCGCGAGCGCGGCCTCCGTGGAATCCGTTCCCAGCACATGCATCGCCGAGTCGGATGGTTCCGATCGCTACGCTCGACAGTCCCAGATGAATCCGTCTCGGATTCGAGTCGAGGACGAGGAGACGACGATGACCGCCGGCCCGAACGAGAGCCCCAGCGCTTCCGAGCGTGCCTATCAGGTGATCCGCGATCACATCCTCGACGGCACCCACGCCCCCGGCACCATGCTCGGTGAGAACACGCTGGCGGCCGATCTCGGGGTGAGCCGTACACCTGTGCGTGTCGCGCTTGCGCGCCTTCAGGACGAAGGGTGGATCTCCATCTACCCCAAACGTGTGCCTTGGTGCAGGGAATGAGCGAGCGGACCGTCGCAGAACTCGCCGACGCCCGGTTCGTCCTCGAGACGACGGCGGTGGATCGAGCCTCCGGTGAATTGCGTCAGCGCCTGGCAGAACGCCTCGAACATTCCATCGACGAGCAACGCGCTGCCTTCGCCGGCAAGGACGTTCGTCGATTCATCGACCTCACACTCCGGTTCCACCGCGGGTTCGTGGAGGCAGGAGGCAACAGCGTCTTGCTCGAGCTCTACGACCAGCTTTCCGACCGGCACCGGTTCGTGCTCTTCGCATCGGGCGAGCACTTGCTGACGCGCTGCGCCGAAATCATCGCCGAACATGTCACACTCGTCGAACACCTCCGAGCGGGCAACGCAGCCGAGTTCGCAAGAACGCTACGCGGTCACATTGCGGAGAACGCCCCGGCAGCGGCGGTCGGCCGAGACATGATCGAGTTCACCCCGTCCATCCACAAGTAGAAATGCGGGAAGTCGCAGCTCGACACGGCTGACCGGTGCGCTCCGGTGCTTGAAGAGGCAGGACCCGGCGGCGACCGATTCGATATTTCGAACAGGTATTCCGTTGGATCGGTCGAAAGACACCCGATTTTGACTGATCAACGCTAATCTTGAACACTGTTCAAGTGATCGACACCGAAGTACTCATCGTCGGCGGCGGCCTTGCCGGACTCGGCGCCGCCCACTACCTCACCCGCCGCGGACGGACAGTCCATGTCCTCGAACGCAGCAGCGGCCCCGGTGGCACCTGGCTCGAGAACACCTATCCCGGTTGCGAGTGCGATATCCACCCCGCCCTGTACTCCTACTCGTTCACGCGACTCCCCGGCTGGATCAGCGGACGGGCCGATCATCACCAGATACTCCGCCAAAGCCGACTCCTCGCAGACCGGATACACCGAGTCGCTCGCGTCGACTACGACACCGAGGTCACCGACTGCCACTGGAACGACACCGACGCGCGGTGGCACGTCCACACCCGCTCCGGAACACTCCACCGCGCCCGCTTCCTCGTCCTGGCGACCGGCGCACTGAACGTCCCGCGCATCCCACGCCTACCCGGCTCCTTCGCCGGTCCGGTCCTGCACACCGCCCGCTGGAACCACGACCTCGACCTGCGGGGCGCCCGCGTCGGCGTCATCGGCACCGGCGCCAGTGCCGCCCAACTCGTCCCCGCCCTCATCGACCACGCCGGCCGGGTCACGGTGTTTCAACGCACCCCCGCCTGGGTCCTGCCCCGAACGCGTACCCGGGTGCCACTGCCCTACCGTGCACGCCGGACCGTCGAATATTGGCGCAACGAGACACTCCTCCCCGCCCTGACCGGCTCGAAGCGTCGCCGCGCCGCCCTCGAGGCGCGGGCTCTGCGCCACCTCCACGCCCAGATACCCGACCCCGTCCTGCGTCGAGCGCTGACGCCCTCGTACCGGATCGGCTGCAAACGCATCATCTTCTCCGACACGCTCTACCCCGCCCTGTGCCACCCCACCACCACCCTCGTGACTTCACCCCTCACAGAACTCGCAGCAGACGCCGTCCGCACCGCAGACGGCCGGCGGCACGAGATCGACGTGCTCGTCCACGCCACCGGATTCCACGTCTCCGCCGCTTTGATGCGCTTGCCCATCCACGGCCGAAACGGGGTCAGCCTGCAAGAGGTCTGGGCTCGTGACGGTGTCGGCGCGCACTTGGGCACCACCGTGGCCGGTATACCCAACGCATTCATTCTCGGAGGACCGAACACCGG
>NZ_AJVB01000279.1:0-4977 GCF_000278445.1 Rhodococcus sp. R1101 | reverse complement strand
GGGCATGACCTTCGACGAACTGCCCACGGTGGGCGGCGGCGCGGCTCCGTCCCTCGTGCGGTTGATGCACCACGGCTCCGACTTCGCCATCGCGCCGTTGCCGAACCTGCTCTTCACGCGCGACTCGTCGTTCTGGCTCGGATCACGGGTTGCGATCCCCAATCTGGCGTTGCCCGCCCGCCGCCGCGAGACCGGCCTCACCGACCTCATCTACGCCTTCCATCCGCAGTTCCTCCACGTGCGACGCGCGTACGAATCGCACACCGCACCCGTCGAGGGTGGCGACGTGTTGCTGCTCGCGCCCGGTGTCGTCGCCGTCGGGGTGGGGGAGAGGACGAGTCCGGCCGGTGCGGAAGCATTGGCGCGCAGCGCTTTCGACGACGGACTCGCGCACACGGTGCTGGCCGTTCCGATCGAGCAGCGACGGGCGTCGATGCATCTCGACACGGTGTGCACGATGGTCGACGTCGACGCGGTGGTGATGTATCCGGCGATCCGGGACAGCCTGCAGGCCTTCACCATCCACCGTGAAGACGGGACGGTGCAGATCTCGGGGCCCCGCCCCTTCCTCGAGGCCGCCGCCGACGCGATGGGAATCGAGAAGCTGCGCGTCATCGACACCGGTCTGGATTCCGTTGTGGCCGAACGTGAGCAGTGGGACGACGGGAACAACACCCTCGCCGTGGCGCCCGGTGTCGTCGTCGCCTACGAACGCAACGTCGAGACGAACACCCGGCTCGAGGATTCGGGGGTCGAGGTGCTGCGGATCGCCGGGTCGGAACTCGGTTCCGGCCGCGGCGGTCCGCGATGCATGTCGTGCCCGCTCGCGCGCGCGGTCCTGTGATCCTCGCGTGCAGTTCTCGTCAGAGGATCTCGCGCACCTTGTCGACGGGACGGGCGAGCACGGTCCCCTTGTCGGTGACGACGAGCGGACGCTCGATGAGGATCGGGTTCGCGACCATCGCCTCGAGCAGTTCGTCCTCGGACGCTTCGGCCAGGTTCAGTTCCTTGTAGAGCGATTCCTTCTTGCGGATCGCCTCGCTCGGTGTGAGACCCGCCGCATCGAGCAGCCCACGCAGCTCGTCGAGAGAGGGCGGAGTGTCGAGATACTTGATCACGGTGGGTTCGAGTCCGTTCTCCTCCAGCAGCGCCAAAGTGTTGCGTGACGTGCTGCAGCGCGGGTTGTGGTAGATCGTCGCCGTGGTTGCCATAGCCCGATTCTGCCCTGACGGACCCCTCGCTCCGATGCGGCCGGCAGCCGTGTCGCCCGAATCGTCCCTGTTGAAGGTGCCGGAGCGCGTCAATACGATGTCCGCGCCCTGAAGTTTTGTGAGTTCTCGAGAAAAGGCACGGAGCGCGATGTTCAAAGGTTTCAAGGATTTCCTGCTGCGCGGAAACGTCGTCGAACTCGCTGTCGCGGTGGTCGTCGGTGCGGCGTTCACGTCCATCGTCACGGCGTTCACCGACCACATCGTGAACCCGCTCGTCGCGGCGGTGGGCGGCGACAACGATATGGGCTTCGGCTTCCGCCTTCTGTCGTCGAACGACGCGACCTTCGTCAACCTCGGCGCCGTCATCTCCGCGGCGATCAACTTCTTCATCATCGCGGCCGTCGTCTACTTCGTGCTCATCGTGCCGGTCAACGCGGCCAAGGCACGCTTCGCGCCGGAGAAGGAGCCCGAGGACGAGCCGCTGAGCGAGACCGATCTGCTCATCCAGATCCGTGACCTGCTCGAGACCGGCAGCTACAACCACGCCCCCGCCGAGGCGCCCTCGGCCGAAGCGCCGGTGAGGGTTACCGAGCGCTGATAACCTGCGAGAATGCTCGACCTCACCATCGATCCCGACTCGACCGTCCCGCCGTTCGAGCAACTGCGCCGACGCATCGTCGACCTGGTACACGAGGGTGAGCTGATCGCAGGATCGAAGCTGCCCACCGTGCGGGGCCTCGCCGACACGCTCGGCATCGCCCCCAACACGGTCGCCAAGACCTATCGCGAACTGGAGAAGCTGGGGGTGCTCGAGGCCCGCGGGCGGGCCGGGACGTTCGTCGCCGACACGGGCGATCCCACCCGCACGCGGGCCCAGCGTTCCACCCACGAGTACGTCGCCGAGGTGCGCGCCCTGGGGATGTCCGACGACGAGATCCTCGACTTCGTCTCGGCCGCGCTGCGCGCAGGCTGACCGGCCGGTGAGCAGCGCGGAAAGGGTGCACACCCCGTCCGGAATGTGACTATCACCTCGGGTTCGGTGATTCGGCTCCGAAGCCGGCCGAAACTTGGAAGGTTTGTCGCATGAACGTGCCTGGTGATCGGCCCGGCTCCGAGGAGATCTCGGGTGCCGGTGCTCCTGTAGAAGCCGAGTCCGCAGCGCAGCGGCCGCAGACCGACAAGGTGGTCTTCGGAGTCTCTGCCGCGCTGGTCGCGGCGATCGTGGTGTGGGGCCTGGCCGCCACCGAGAACTTCGGGACCGTCACCGGGAACATCCTCGACTGGGTCGTCGTCGAGTTCGGCTGGTTGTTCGTCCTCACGGCGAGCGCGTTCGTGTTCTACGCGCTCTGGCTCGCGCTGAGCCGCTACGGGCGGATCCCGCTGGGCAGGGACGGCGAGAAGCCGGAATTCCGCACCGTCAGCTGGATCGCGATGATGTTCGCCGCCGGGATGGGTATCGGCCTCATGTTCTTCGGTGTCGCCGAGCCGCTCTCGCACTTCGTCGAACCGCCACCCGGCACCATCGGTGGCACCGGTATCGCGATGGCGACCTCGATGTTCCACTGGAGCCTGCATCCCTGGGCGATCTACGCCGTCGTCGGTCTGACCATCGCGTACGGGACCTTCCGGAAGGGACGCAAGCAGCTCATCAGCTCGGCCTTCATCCCGATCCTCGGACGCCGGGCCGAAGGTCCGCTCGGCAAGGTCATCGATATCCTCGCCCTGTTCGCGACCCTGTTCGGTACCGCGGCGTCGCTCGGTCTGGGCGCTCTGCAGATCGGATCGGGTTTCGAGGTCACCGGCTGGCTCGAGTCGGCGGGAGTGATGCTGCTGGTCGCGATCGTCGCGCTGCTCACTCTCGCGTTCATCGCGTCCGCAGTCACCGGTGTGGCCAAGGGCATCCAGTACCTGTCGAACATCAACATGGTCCTCGCCGCCGTCCTGGCACTGTTCGTCTTCGTGCTCGGGCCCACGGTGTTCATCCTCAACCTGGTGCCCACCACCCTCGGCGCGTACGCCGCCGAGTTCGCCCGGATGTCGGCCCGCACGGCCGCATCCAACGACGCCGCGGGCGAATGGCTGTCGAGTTGGACGATCTTCTACTGGGCATGGTGGGTCTCGTGGGCGCCCTTCGTGGGCATGTTCCTCGCCCGCATCAGCCGCGGCCGCACCATCCGGGAGTTCGTCGTGGGCGTCATCCTCGTCCCGAGCCTGGTCAGTCTCGTGTGGTTCTCGATCTTCGGCGGCGCCGGCATCGGGCAGCAGCTGGACGGCCTGGACATCGCCGGTGCCGACAGCGTCGAAGGGCAGCTGTTCGGGGTGCTCGGCAACCTCCCGCTCACCGGTGTCGCCACGGTCGTCGCGATGCTGCTCATCGCTATCTTCTTCATCTCCGGAGCCGACTCCGCCTCGATGGTCATGGGTACTCTCAGCCAGCGCGGCACCCTCGCACCCCAGCGCACGGTGGTGATCTTCTGGGGCGGACTCACCGGCGGGGTTGCGGCACTGCTGCTGTGGAGCGGCGGCTCGGAAGCCCTCAACGCCCTGCAGACGATGACGATCATCGCCGCCGCCCCCTTCCTCCTCGTGATGATCGGCCTGTGCGTGTCGTTGTACCGGGATCTGCAACGCGACCCACTCATCACGGGCGGACGCAGGAAACGGACGCTGCGCAGGGTCGAATGACCGAGCGGTCCCGGATCGAGGACGTCGAGTTCCTGCTCGACGTCCTCGATCTCCGTCCGGGCACGTCGGTTCTCGCGATCGACACCGGACCGGCCTCCGGTGTGGTCGCCGGACACCTCGGTCCGGACGCCCGGCTACGCGTGGTACCGACCGCGGCCCGGATCCACGAGTTCGTGGGCCGCGAGACGTTCGACCGCATCTACGCCGTGAACGTCCCCGACTTCCGCGAGGACACCGCGGCCGTGGCCGCCCTCGCGCCGATGCTGACCGACGACGGACGGTTGTGGGTGATCGACGGAGCAAGGGCCGGGGAGGACACCGGGACGATCTCGATGACGGTGAGCACCGTTCTCGCACAGGCAGGATTCGCGATCGTCGACATCCTCGAACGCGGGTCGCGGGTCGCGGTGTGGGCGGCGGTCGCACGGCGGCATCACGGGTGACACACGACGCCGCGTGCCTGCGGTGAGTTGTCGTCCACCACGAGTACGGTGTCGCCTGCCCGGCAGTTGCTCTTCGAGAGGAGTGCGCGTGACCGACACCGACAGATTCGACGAGACCCTCGACCGCGACTGGACCCGCTACGCGTCGCAGCTCGCCCGGCGCATCTCCGAACTCACCGGATCCGACGCTTTCGAGCTGCGCGCCGAGACCGCCTCGGGCGCCGCGGCCTGCGTGCGGGTGCGGGCGGGCTCCGGTGGGCGTGCCACCGTCGAGGTCGCCGGATCCGAGCCGGTCACCCGGCCCGTCTCCGAGGCAGACATGCTCGCCCGTCACATCGTGTCGGTGCTGCGCGGTCGTGGAGAAGTGCCGCATCCTGCCTTCCTGCAGGCCCACCCACCGTCCGCCCTCGGCGACCTGCGCGAGCGCGTGAGCGACGCCCTCGCCCACGCCCTGGGCCGCCCCGTGCCGGTCGACGCCGACGGCGACTTCGTCGTGATCCTCGACTCCCAGGTGGTCTTCGTCATGATCGACGACGACGGCAACATCAGGTTGTGGGCGCCGCTGTTGCACGCGATCCCCGAGGACGACATCCCCGGAGCCGCGCCGGACGGCGGTCGCACCCACGCGCTGACCGAGC
>NZ_AJVB01000278.1:0-5017 GCF_000278445.1 Rhodococcus sp. R1101 | reverse complement strand
GATGCCCGTGCCCACCGCTTCGGCGACGGCCGGGGCCAGTCCACCGTGTGCGCGGACCTGAACGACGCACTCGATCGGGCCGACGGGAGCCGTGCCCGAGGTCCACACGGCGCGCTCGGCCCGGATCGATCCGACCTTCAGCTGTTCGGCGCTGCCGACCCGCACGGTGCCGCTCTCCGGCTCGATCGCCGTGACGTAGCGGGGACGACCGTCGGGTCCGGGTCCGGCGATGCCGAGTCCCTTGCGCTGGCCCACGGTGAAGCCGTGCACACCTTCGTGCTGCGCGAGCACCTCGCCGGAACGGTCGTCCACGACGGCGCCCGGGCGCACGCCGATCCGGGCACCGAGGAAGGCTCGCGTGTCGCCCGAGGGGATGAAACAGATGTCGTGGCTGTCGGGCTTGTTCGCCACCGCGAGTCCGCGTTCGGCCGCCTCCTCGCGGATCCGGCTCTTGGGGGTGTCGCCGACAGGAAACACCGCGCGCGACAACTGCTGCGCGGTGAGCACGGCCAGCACGTACGACTGGTCCTTGTCGGCGTCGACGGCGCGGCGCAGCACTCCGCCGTCCAACCGCGCGTAGTGACCGGTGGCGACGGCGTCGAAGCCGAGGGCCACGGCGCGGTCGGCCAACGCCGAGAACTTGATCTTCTCGTTGCAGCGCAGACACGGATTCGGGGTCTCACCGGCCGCGTAGGACGCGACGAAGTCGTCGATCACGTCCTCCTTGAAGCGGTCCGCGAAATCCCACACGTAGAACGGGATTCCGAGCACGTCGGCGGCGCGGCGGGCGTCGCCGGCGTCCTCCTTCGAACAGCATCCCCGCGAGCCGGTGCGCAGCGTGCCCGGCGCGCTCGACAACGCGAGGTGTACTCCGACGACGTCGTGTCCGGCCTCGACCATGCGGGCGGCGGCGACCGCCGAGTCCACACCGCCGCTCATTGCCGCAAGAATCCTCATCTCCGGTCACCTCCTCGTCCACCGGCGCTCGCCAGTCCGGCGGCGCGAGCCCTGTCCACCACGGAAGGGAGAGTCTCGATCAGTTTCTCGATGTCACCACGGGTCGTCGTGTGTCCCAACGAGAATCGGAGCGATCCACGCGCCGTGACGGGGTCCGATCCCATCGCGACGAGCACGTGGCTCGCACGCGCGACCCCGGCCGTGCACGCCGAGCCGGTCGAGCATTCGATACCGGCCGCGTCGAGCAGCATCAGGAGCGAATCCCCTTCGCACCCGGGGAATGTGAAGTGTGCGTTGTTGGGCAGTCGCCCCGCCCCGCGGGGGCCGTTGAGGATCGCCTCGGGAATCACCGACTCGACACCCGCGACGAGAAGATCGCGCAGGCGTGCGAGTTCGGCGTTACGTCCGGACAGGTCCGAGGTGACCTCGCGCAGCGCCGCAGCCATCGCCACGACGGACGCGGTGTCCTGTGTACCCGAACGCACGTCGCGTTCGTGACCGCCGCCGTGGGCGAGCGGCACGCACGGCACCTGCCTGCCGAGCAGCAACGCGCCCACCCCTTGCGGCCCACCGAACTTGTGGGCGGCCAGGGTCAGCGCCGACAGACCGCTCGCGGTGAAGTCGACGGGGAGATGAGCGACCGCCTGCACGGCGTCGCTGTGCATCGGGACGTCGAACTCGGCGGCGACGGCGGCGAGTTCGACGATCGGCATGACGGTGCCGACCTCGTTGTTCGCCCACATCACGGACACGAGGGCGACCTCGTCGGCGTAGCGCGAGAGTTCGTCGCGGAGCGCGCCGGGATCGACGCGCCCGGACCGGTCGACCGGAAGCCACGTCACCACTGCGTCCGCGTGCTCGACGAGCCATTCGACGGCGTCGAGCACAGCATGGTGCTCGACCGCGCTCGCCAGGATCCTGCGACGACGGGAATCCTGGGCGCGGCGGCCCCAGTAGATGCCCTTGATCGCCAGGTTGTCGCCCTCGGTACCACCGGAGACGAAGATCACCTCGGAGGGCCGGGCTCCGAGGGCGGCCGCGATCGACTCTCGCGACTCTTCGATGCGGCGGCGCGCTGCGCGCCCCGAACCGTGCAGGGACGACGCGTTTCCGACGGTGGTGAGAACCGACGTCATCGCCTCGACGGCCGCAGGAAGCATCGGCGTCGTCGCGGCGTGATCGAGGTAGACGGTCGTGGAGGTACCGGAGGGACCGGAGGCGGGCGAGGTCATGACCGATCCAGGATAGCGGGTGGGCACGGGTGCCCGCCGCGCTCAGGGGGTCCGCGGCCGGGCGGCGTCCGCCCTGTGCGCCGCACCGGCAAGCGGTGAGCGGTCGACCGGCACGGACGATATGGCATCGGCCACACGATCGGCGCGGACCGCGCGGTCGCATCGGGCCGCGAGATCACGCCGGTCCTGTCCCGGCCGTTCGAGCGGCGCCAGGACGACTTCGGCGACGACACCACGGTTCCGGATCATCCGCCGGAGCGACGACCCGATCGTCTCGTCACCGACGAAGGCGGGCACCGCAGTGGACTCGCCCGTGCGGTGGCGGTAACGCAGTCCGACCGGCTGGACAGCGCACTGTGCGTCCACCGCCGCCTGGAGCAGTGCGGGACGGAAACCGCCGTAGGCCCGACCGCACCATGTCGTGCCCTCGGGGAAGACCGCGACACGTTCGCCTGCGAGCAGGCGGCTACGTATCCGATCGATCACGTCGGGCAGCAGACGCAGCCGTTCCCGGTCGATGGCGATGACGCGCATCCGGCGTGCGAGTGTGCCCAGCACACCCCAGTCGAGCAGGTCCGCCCGTGCCACGAAGGCAGCGGGAGCGACCGCGGTGAGGACGAGCACGTCGGTCCACGAGACGTGCGGTGCAACGACGAGCACGCCCCCTGCGTGCGCCCGCCGGTCACGTCTGTCGTCGACCGTCGGGCGGATGCCCACGCACCACAGCAACACGCGCGCGCTGCGACGCAGCGTGTGTTCCCGGCGCGTCGCGGGAATCATCCGTCCGGCCGACAGGAGTGGTACCACCGTCAGCACGAGCGCCACGATCGCGATGCGCAGCCCCACCGTCGGCAGACCCACACGGTCCACGTCGTCCGGCAGACACCGGGCGCCGCACGGGCTCGACGGCATCCACCCGTGCAGCCGCGTCATCGCGCACCACCCTCGTTGCGCTCCGCGACGGCCCGCAAGCGGGCGAGATACCGCGCATCCGCCCGGTCCACGGCGAGTATCGCGACGAAGTCGGCGACACCGAAGTCCGGGTCGTGGGCCGGTTCACCACAGATCCGGGCACCGAGCCGGAGATATCCGCGCAGCAGCGGCGGCACCACGGGGCGCGGTGGCGGCGCGATCTCGTCGAGAGGGTGGCCGTCGACCACGACGGGGTTCAACGGGCGTACCCGTGATGCGGGCTCGATCGCGTGTCGGTCGAGCAGAAGGTCGCGCACACCCCGCACGTTCGACGCCTCGGGTTCGTCGGGCGTCGTGCGCAGGGGCACCGACACGCATCCGACGACCTCGTGGTGTCCGGTCATCTCGAGATAGAGCAGGATCCCGGCCCACATGAGGGTGAGCACGGACCCGGAGCGATGGGCCGGATCGACGCAGGCCCGACCCATTTCGACGAGGCCGCGTCCATGGGGATCGAGGGCGGTGAGATCGAATTCGGTGGCGGTGTAGTACCCACCCGCCTCGCGCGCGGCCTCGGGCAGCAACATCCGGTAGCAGCCGACGACATCGCCGGTGACCCGGTCGTGCACGAGTATGTGGTCGCAGAACTCGTCGAAACGGTCCGTGTCGAGGCCGGTCCCGGAATCGGGGAGCCGGAAGCCCGGTTCGTTCGCGAAGACCCGATGGCGCAGACGTTGCGCAGCCGTGCGAACCGACGGTTCGGTCGAGACGACGAGGGAATAACGGGGGCCGGACAGGATCGGGGCGGTGAACTGACTCGGGCGGTACAGCACCGACGATGTGGTCATGCCGAAGGTGTAACGAGTGCGGGAGGCGTGCCGGCGGCGCCGGGATGTCGCGGTGATGCATCGCCGATGAACACTCCGCCGAACAGATGTGGCCCCGCTCCTCGAAAGGAACGGGGCCACCAGGGATCGGTCTGCCCGAGCAGATCAGCCCTTGTGCTTCTTGACCTCGTCGGTCAGCTGCGGAGCGACGTTGAACAGGTCGCCGACGACGCCGTAGTCCGCGATCTCGAAGATCGGGGCCTCTTCGTCCTTGTTGACGGCGACGATGGTCTTCGAGGTCTGCATGCCGGCGCGGTGCTGGATCGCACCGGAGATGCCGAGTGCGACGTACAGCTGCGGCGAGACCGTCTTGCCGGTCTGACCGACCTGGAACTGGCCCGGGTAGTAGCCGGAGTCGACAGCGGCGCGGGACGCACCGACGGCGGCACCGAGCGAGTCGGCGAGTTCTTCGACGACGGAGAACTTGTCGGCCGAACCGACACCGCGGCCGCCGGAGACGACGATCGACGCCTCGGTGAGCTCCGGACGGTCGCCGCCGACGATCGGATCGCGCGAGACGATCTTCACGGCGTTCTCTTCCTGGGCCGGAACCTCGACGGCCACGCGCTCGGCGGCGGCAGCTTCGGGCTTGGCCTCGACGGCACCCGGACGGACCGAGATCACGGGGACCTCACCGTTGGTCTTGGCGTCGACGGTGTACGCACCACCGAAGATCGAGTGCACGGCCGAGCCGTCGGCCTTGACGTCGACGACGTCGACGAGCAGACCGGAACCGATGCGGGCGGCGAGACGGCCCGACACCTCCTTGCCCTCGACGGACGCGGCGGTGATGACGGCGGCGGGGCTGGTGGACTCGACGAGCGACGCCAGGATGTCGACCTTGGGGGTGACCAGGTACTTGTCGACGTCGTCGGACTCGGCGGCGTAGACCTTGACCGCACCGGCGGCGGCGAGCGCGTCCTGCAGCGCGTCGGCGGTGCCGGGGGCACCGGCGACGACAGCGGCGGGTTCGCCGAGCGCACGCGCGGCGGTGGTCAATTCGGTGCTGACCTTCTTGAGCGCGCCCTC
>NZ_AJVB01000277.1:0-5034 GCF_000278445.1 Rhodococcus sp. R1101 | reverse complement strand
AGGCCTCCTCCTCTGTCCACAGCGCCTGCATCGCTTCGAGATATTCGCGCAGCGCGGTCCGCTTCTTCTTCGGTGGCACCCCGTGGTCGGCGAGTTCCTCGGCGTTCCAGCCGAATCCGACGCCGAAGTGCACGCGCCCGCCGGAAAGATGGTCGAGGCTTGCGATGGTCTTGGCGAGGGTGATCGGATCGTGTTCGAGGGGCAGCGCGACGGAGGTGCCCAGTGTGATCGTCGACGTCACCGCGGCCGCGAGGCCCAGCGCCACCCACGGATCGAGGGTGCGCATGTAGCGGTCGTCGGGGAGGGTCTCGTTGCCCGTTCCCGGGTGTGCGGATTCGCGGCGGGCCGGGATGTGGGTGTGTTCGGGGACGTAGAAACTGTCGAAACCGCGGCTCTCCGCGGTCGAGGCGGCGACGTCGGGCCGGATTCCCCGGTCGCTCGTGAACAGGGTGATTCCGTGGCGCACAGCTGCCCCTCTCCTGACGGTGACGGAGAAAATGTAACGCGTTCTACATCCGGAGGGAAGGGATTTCCGGACACCTGTCCGGTCGGGGCTCGGTCGGCGGTACAAAAAAGCAGAAGCACCACGCTGAACTATCCTCGAAACGGGCATGAACGGAAGGTGGCGTGATGACGGAGCAGTCGACGACGGAGACCGCGGACGAAGGATCGGCGTCGGCTCGGGCATCGCGACCGGGTCTCGGGTCCACCCGCTCGCCGGGCGCGGGCCTGCGGCCCGCGCAGCGGGCGCGGTACATGCGGATCATCGCCTCGGCCGAGGAACTCGCGTCGGAAGGCGGATACGACGCCGTGCAGATGCGAGCGGTCGCCGACCGCTCCGGCGTGGCCCTCGGCACGGTCTACCGCTACTTTCCCTCGAAGAATCACCTGCTCGTCGTCGCGCTCGTGCTCGAATTCGAAACCGCCGCGGAAGCCGTGACCACCGCAGAGATTCCGGGTGACGGTGCTGCCGAGCGTCTCATGGGGGTGCTGCGCGGAGTGATGCCCCGTCTCTCCGAGAATCCGCTGCGCTACGACGCCCTCATCCGCGCAGCAATGTTCGCCGACGCGTCCTCGGCGCCCGAACTCGATCGTCTCGGTGAGGTGCTCACCCTCCTCTTCGCGCAGGCGTCCGGCATCGACATCGTCACCGAAGAGGTGCTCAACGCCGTGCGGATCATCGCCGACGTGTGGATGTCGGCGCTCGTCGCCTGGGTTGCGGGACGGCAGTCCGTCGACGACGTGCTCGCGCACATGGACACCGCCGTCACGCTCGTGTTCGACCGGCTGAATCGACTGCAGCGGGCGAGCTGACGCCCGCCCGCTGCATGTCGAAGACCGGTCGTCAGGGCGCCGGCACGTCCACGATGCCGATCGTGGGCAGGAAGAAGCACTGGGTGTCGCCGTTCTGCACGGTGCCGAAGATGGCCGAGAGCACGGTGCCCGAACCCGTCTCGACCGGTGCGACCCGCACGCCACCCATGGGCAGTGTGTCGGCGATGAAGCGCGTGACGGCCTGCTCGATGATGCCGCGTGTCGCTCCGGTGATGCCCTCCGGAATGGCTCCCGCAGCGGCTTCCTCCGGCGTGCCCATCGGCACGAAGCCGCCCTGGAAGGTGTTGATGTTGAACCAGGCGAGCTGGATTCCCGAGGCGTCCGCGTCGCCCTCGAGGCCGACCGGTACGAACGCGAACAACGTTTCGGCGGGGTCGACGACGTTCAGGGTTCCCGGCAGAGGTGCGAGGCTGCGGTTGGGCCACGGGCCGGGCAGTGCGCCCGCGACAGCCGGCACGGTGCCCAGCGGCAGGTCGCCGTCGGCCGTGCAGAACGGTGCGCCGGTGGGGTAGAGGAACGGTTCGACGCCGAGGCGGCGAAGGAATTCCATACCGTCCTCGTAGGCGCCGAGCGGGGTCGATTCCGCAGCGTCGACCGCACTTCCTCGTGCGTTCGCAATGGCTTCGGCCGCGGCCATAGCGGTGGGATCGACGCCGGGCAGTGCGCGGAGCGCTTCGAGGGCGGCCACGAGCGGGCTCTCGACGGGCGCCTGCGCCGGTGCTGCCGGCTCTGCAGGGGCGGGCTCGGCCACGGCGACGGCGGGAAGCGTCAGGCCTGCGGCGACGGTGAGGGCTGCGGCGGCCGAGAAGCGGCGCATCCGGTGACGGTGTCTGCGGCTCATGTGGGGTTCTCCTCCTGTGGGTCGTGACACCCGGACGGGCTGTACCTAACTCTAAAGTAGAGGTTTAGGTTACGACAGTTCCAGGAGACCACAAAGGCGGCGCTCCGGCCGGAGCGCCGCCCCGTGGCGTTACCGAACCGACACCCTCGGGCGGCAGCGTCGGCAATCGACCCCGTCGGGGTCGCGCGTGCGGATCAGTCCGGATCGTCCGGATGCTTGCGCAGGTGGAGGATGCTCATCACGAGACCACCCCACAGGGTGATCAGAGCGAGGATCATCATGCCCATGGCTGCCGTACTCACTGGGTACCTCCGGTGGACGAGTCGGGTCCGGGGACGGAGTCACCGGACGGAACGGAGACCTGGGCGGACGCGAGCGGACGATTCTCGTCGAGTTCGTATTCCTCGTCGATCCCCTTGCGCCACGGGACGAACGTCAGGAGCACGGCAAGGACGATCACGCCGGCCTGCACGCCCCACCCGAAGGCGGTGACCAGGCTGTCGGGAAGGCCACCGTAACCCTCGCGGATACGGTCGCGGACCTCGCTGAAGAGCATGTAGCCGAGAACCAGTGGGGTGACGATGCCCGTGAACACCATCCATCCCGTTCCCACCCGGAAGGACGACACCGAGTTGAGGTGGTCGCGGAGTTCGGGCAGGCGCCGGTAGATCCAGGCGACCACCACGAGCGCCACGAAGGCGACACCGACGATGCCGAACTGGTTCGCGAAGCGGTCCACCACGTCGAGAGTGTTCAAGCCGGTCGTGGTGGGGAAGAGCAGCAGCGACACGATCGCCGACACACCACCGATGGCCAGGACGGCCGGCACCCGGCCGAGACCGGTCTTGTCCTGGAAGGCCGAGACGGTCACCTGGATGATGCTGATCATCGACGTGAACCCGGCAAAGACCAGCGAGCCGAAGAACAGCACGCCGAAGATCGGGCCACCCGGCATCTCCGAGACGATCGTCGGGAAGGCGATGAACGCGAGACCGATACCGCCCGCGACCACCTCACCGACCTCGACACCCTGGGCCTGGGCCATGAAGCCCAGGGCCGAGAACACACCGATGCCGGCGAGCACCTCGAAGCTCGAGTTCGAGAAACCGACGACCAGACCCGAACCGGTGAGGTTCGTCCTGCGCTTCAGGTACGACGCGTAGGTCACCATGATGCCGAAGGCTACGGACAGCGAGAAGAAGATCTGCGCGTACGCCGCGATCCACACACTGGTGTCGGTCAGCGCCGACCAGTTCGGGCTGAAGAACGCATCCAGACCGGTCGTCGCACCGTCGAGGGTCAGCGACCGGACGACGAGCGCGCCGAACAGCAGAACCAGCAACGGTACGAAGAACCGGTTGGCGTTGCCGATACCGCGCTGGACGCCGAGGGCGAGCACCGCGAGCGTCGCGATCCAGACCAGCAGCAGCGTCCACGCGACACCCGGCACGAAGTTCAGGCCGAAGGTCGCGTCGGTGTCCTGGTTCAGGAACGAACTCATGAAGAAGCCCTCGGGGTCGTCACCCCACGCCTCGGTGATCGAGAAGAAGGTGTACCGCGCGGCCCACGCCACGATCACCGCGTAGTACACGCCGATGACGAAGCACACCAGCACCTGCCACCAGCCGATGAACTCGGCTCCGCGGCGCAACCGGCGGAAGGCCAGCGGCGGCGACCCGCGGAATTTGTGCCCGATCGCGTAGTCGACCAGGAGGAGGGGGATGCCCGCAGTCAGCAGCGCGACCAGATACGGGATCAGGAACGCGCCACCCCCGTTCTCGTATGCGATGTACGGGAAGCGCCAGATGTTGCCGAGTCCGACCGCCGAACCGATTGCGGCCATGATGAACACCGACCGGCCCGACCAGACCTCCCGTTTACGTGTGACCTCGTGCTGTGCCACGGACCTCGTCCCTCCATTCATTCGGATGGAGCAACGCTAGCGCCCCGACCGGCGCACGGGCGATCTTTCGGGTAGGCGTCTTCAGTCGTCGTCCCAGATCCGCAGATCCGGGGGAGTGTCGCCCTCGTCCTCCTCGCCGACGTTCCGGTAGCGGAACGCGAAGACGATCCAGCCGACGGCGGCGACGAGCACGAAACTGATCAATCGGTACACCACCACCGCAGACAGGGCCTGCGCACCGGTCATCCCACTGGCGGTGAGCGCCGGGACCAGCACCGCGTCCATGACGCCCAGCCCCGCGGGAAGCAGCGGGATGGCGCGGCTCGTGGCGGTTCCGGCCGCGTAGGCGACCGCGATACCCGCCAGGCTCGGAGCTCCACCGACCGCGTACGCGGCGAACGCCAGGCACGCGCCGTCGCACACCCAGTTGCTCACCGACCAGCCGAACGCGCGGGCCGCGTGCGGACGGTCGAGTTGCACCGCGCTCAACTGATCGACGATCTTCCGCCACGCCCGGGCACCCGCTTGTTCGGGTTTCTTCCGCAGACGGTTCAGCCCCCGCAGGGCGATCAGGCCGATCGACTCGAACGAACCCGGATTGCCCGCCGCGTACTGGATGAGCACGACCAGCAGCAGCAGACCGCCGATCGAGAAGATCAACGAGAACGGGTTGTTGCTCGCGCCGACGAGCAGAGCGCCGACGAGGCCCAGCAGCGCGAGCCCGGCGGCCTGGAGGAGACCGGCCATGACCAGCTGCCAGGTCGACACCACCGGGGATGCACCCCAGTGGCGCATCTGCCGGTAGGTGAAGGTCGTCCCGACCACCGGCCCACCCGGAAGGGTCACGCTCATGGAGTTCGCCGCCAGTGCCACCGAGAGCGATTGCCGCTGTGAGACCTTCACATCCGCCGCGGACAGCAGTGCCCGCTGAACCCGAGCGAAGGTCGACATCTCC
>NZ_AJVB01000276.1:0-5065 GCF_000278445.1 Rhodococcus sp. R1101 | reverse complement strand
GAGATCTGGCATCCGCTCGGCGTGGTGGGCGTGATCTCCGCGTTCAACTTCCCCGTGGCGGTGTGGTCGTGGAACACCGCGATCGCGCTGGTGTGCGGCGACCCGGTGGTGTGGAAACCGTCGGAGACCACCCCGCTCACCGCCCTCGCCTGCGACGCGCTGCTGCGCCGCGCCGCCGCCGACGTCGGCGCCCCCGACGGTCTCCATCACCTGCTCCTCGGCGACCACAGGGTGGGTGAGGCGCTCGTCGACGATCCCCGTATCGCCCTGGTGAGTGCGACCGGCTCCACCCGGATGGGGCGGATCGTCGGGCCGCGGGTCGCGGCGCGGTTCGGTCGCTGCCTGCTCGAACTCGGCGGCAACAACGCGGCGATCGTCGCTCCGTCCGCCGATCAGGACCTCGCCGTCCGGGGCGTCGTGTTCGCCGCGGCCGGCACGGCGGGCCAGCGCTGCACCAGCCTGCGCCGGTTGATCGTGCACCGATCGATCGCCGACGAAGTCGTCGAGCGGATCGCGAAGGCGTACTCGCGTCTGCGAGTGGGGAATCCGCTCGACGAGGGTGTGCTCGTGGGTCCGCTCATCTCCGAACGGTCCTACGGGGCGATGACCGCGGCGCTCGACCGCGCGCAGACCGACGGAGGCACACTCGTCGTCGGCGGTGAGCGAGTGGACGTCGCGGGTGGCGGTGTGTACGTCTCCCCCGCGCTGGTCCGGATGCCCGCACAGACCGAGGTGGTGCGCGAAGAGACCTTCGCCCCGATCCTGTACGTCCTCGACTACGACGACCTCGACGAGGCGATCGCATTGCACAACGGTGTCCCGCAAGGACTCTCGTCGTCGATCTTCACGCTCGACCAGCGCGAGGCCGAATTGTTCCTGGCCCGATCCGACTGCGGCATCACGAATGTCAACATCGGCACCTCGGGGGCCGAGATCGGCGGCGCCTTCGGCGGGGAGAAGCACACCGGCGGCGGGCGCGAATCCGGATCGGATGCGTGGAAGGCGTACATGCGGCGGGCGACGAACACCGTCAACTACTCGACGGAGCTGCCGCTCGCCCAGGGTGTCGAGTTCGGCTGATCCCGAACGACGTTCGCGCGCCTGAACGAGCCTCGCCGCCCCCACAGCAGGGGCGAAGCTCGTTTCGGCGCGCGAACTCGGGGTCCGGGCGGCTAGTGGTTGCGCAGTGCGTCGATCAGTTCGTCCTTCTTCATGTCGGAGTAACCGGTCATGCCCAGTTCCTTCGCACGCTTCTTCAGGTCGTCGACCGTCCAGTCGTCGTAGGAGCCGGACTTGCCGCCCTTCTTCCCGACCTGCGACTTGCCCTCGTTCGCAGCCGCGTTGGAGATCCGGGCCGCCTTCTCCTTCGAGGCACCGTCCTCGCGCAGGTCCTCGTACATCTTCTCGTTCTTGATCGACGGATTCGGCATCGTCTTCTCCTTTCCGTGTCCTGCGGAAGGGGTACCCGACGACACTGCACCCAATCAGAGGATCTGTGGCCTGTGACACATCCTGTGGTAGACCTGGGGCGTGTATCCAGGGAACCTGCTCGACGAACTCCGCGGGCAGCTGCCCGCCGGCGCACTGATCATCGATCCCGACATCCTCGCCGGCTACCGGCAGGACCGGGCGCAGGACCCGGACGCCGCGGTTCCCCTCGCGCTCGTACGGGCCACATCCACCGCCGACGTACAGGCGACGCTGCGGTGGGCGAACACCCACAAGGTGCCGGTGGTACCCCGGGGTGCCGGCACGAGCCTGTCCGGCGGGTCGGGCGGACTCGCCGACGGCATCGTGCTCAGCACCGAGAAGATGCGCGCGATCACCGTCGACACCGCGACACGCACCGCGGTCGCCCAGCCCGGTCTGCTCAACGTCGAGGTGAAGAAGGCGGCTGCCGAACACGGCCTGTGGTATCCGCCCGATCCGTCGTCGTTCGAGATCTGCACGATCGGCGGGAACGCGGCCACCAACGCCGGCGGCCTGTGCTGCGTGAAATACGGGGTGACGACCGACTACGTGCTCGGACTCGAGGTGGTCCTCGCCGACGGCACCGCGGTGCGGCTCGGCGGGCCACGGGTCAAGGACGTCGCGGGCCTGTCGCTGACGAAACTGTTCGTCGGAAGCGAAGGGACGCTCGGCGTCATCACCGAGGTGACCCTGCGTCTCGTCCCACCACCGCCACCCGGATCCACGATGGTCGCGACGTTCTCGTCGGTGCAGGCCGCCGCCGACGCGGTCGTCACCATCACCGCCGTGCTGCGACCGGCCATGCTCGAATTCATGGACCGGGCCACCGTCGGGGCCGTGGAGGACATGCTGCGGATGGGACTCGAACGCAGCACCGAGGCGATGCTCATCGCCCGTTCCGACGCGCCGGGCGCGGCGGCCGCCGAGGAGATCGAGATCATGGTGCGGGCCTGCCGCGAGGCCGGGGCCGACGACGTCTTCGCGACCGACGATCCGGAGGAGGGCGAGGCGTTCACCGTGGCCCGCCGCATGGCCATCCCGGCCGTCGAACGCACCGGCAGTCTGCTGCTCGAGGACGTCGGGGTACCGATCCCCGCCCTCCCCGCGCTGGTGAGCGGGATCGCCGAGCTCGCCGCCGAACACGACGTCACCGTCGCCGTGATCGCACACGCCGGCGACGGCAACACCCACCCGCTGATCGTCTACGACCCCGCCGACGAGGACATGACGGCACGGGCACAGGTGGTGTTCGGGAAGATCATGGATCTGGCCATCGAACTCGGCGGCACCATCACCGGCGAGCACGGCGTCGGCCGGCTCAAGAAGGCCTGGCTGCCGGATCAGGTGGGGCCGGACGTCATGGCGTTGACCGAGCGGATCAAGGCCGCGCTCGACCCGAACTCGATCCTGAATCCCGGAGTGGTGATCTGATGACCCACACCACACCGGCAGCGGTCATAATCGTCGCGTGAACACCCGTGTGCCCCCGTCGACGGCCGCCCTGCCACTGCGCGAGACCAAGTACCGCGAACTCGAGCAGTATCCGGAGTTCGGGTCCGTCACGGTCTGGCTTCGAGACGTCGTGTCGTCGATCGTGCCGAACGCCCGCATGAGCGAATGCGAGTACTGGTCCGTCGTGTGTCTTCCCCCCGAGGAGCCGACCGACCCCCGGAAGCCGCTGGTGTCGGTGCACGCCGGCGACCTGGCGGTCGCCGGGGTGTTCCTCGACCTCTCCGGCGGACAGCGGAGCCTCGCCGGGTACGTCCGCGTGTCGGGAACCGAACTCGAGCAGGCCTCGGGCTCGACACGTGAGCAGCTCGCGGCGGACTCACCCGCCCTCACCTTCGTCGACGAGGGTGCCGTCGTGTGCGTGGTGTGGAGCGACGAACCCGCCGCCCGGGAGCAGTTCGCGGCTCTGCCGTGGCGTGCCCCGGCTCGGGCGCTCGTCTCGGAGCTGATGCGCGACGGACGCAACTCCCGGGCCGACGACCACTGCCGTCAGATCGCCCGGTTCGCGTACGACGACTGAGCGGGTTCACGTGCGGCGACTGAGTGTGTCGGTCGGCGGGTAGACGATGGGATGGTGACCGACATCCTCGATCGTTTCTCCGCGCCGACCCGAGCGTGGTTCGCGGGGGCATTCGAGTCCCCGACCCCGGCCCAGCTCGGCGCGTGGGAGGCGATCTCCTCGGGAGCCCACACGCTCGTCGTCGCCCCCACCGGCTCGGGCAAGACCCTGTCGGCGTTCCTGTGGTCGCTCGACCGGCTCGCGTCCACCCCGGCGGACGAGCACGCAGCACGCGAACACCGCACCCGCGTGCTGTACGTCTCACCGCTCAAGGCCCTCGCCGTCGACGTCGAGCGCAATCTGCGCTCCCCGCTGGTCGGCATCACGCAGACCGCGAAACGGCTGGGGCTGACGCCACCCGACATCACCGTCGGCGTGCGCTCCGGCGACACCTCCCAAGCCGATCGCCGCGCCCTGGCCCGCACACCACCGGACATCCTCATCACGACGCCCGAGTCCCTCTTCCTCATGCTCACCTCGTCCGCACGGGAGAACCTCGTGGGGGTCGAGACGGTGATCGTCGACGAGGTCCACGCGGTGGCAGGCACGAAGCGCGGGGCGCATCTCGCGTTGTCGCTCGAGCGTCTCGACCAGCTCCTGCGCGCGCCGGCCCAACGCATCGGGTTGTCGGCCACCGTGCGGCCGCACGAGGAGGTCGGCCGGTTCCTCACCGGCTCCGCCCCCATCCGGATCGTCGCGCCCCCGTCGGCGAAGACGTGGGATCTCGCGGTGCGCGTACCGGTCGAGGACATGACCGAACTCGGGGTTTCCGAGCCCGACGAGGAATCGTTCTCCCCCACACCGCAGGCCGGGTCGATCTGGCCGCACGTCGAGGAACAGATCGTCGATCTGATCACCGAGCACCGGTCGACGATCGTGTTCGCCAACTCCCGGCGCCTGTCCGAACGCCTCACCGCCCGGCTCAACGAGATCCACGCCGAACGCCTCGGCGAGCAGGTGGACCGCGAGGGCGCACCGCCTTCGCAGCTCGGATCGCCCACCGAGACCACCGCCGGCGCTGCACCCGTGCTCGCCCGCGCCCACCACGGGTCGGTGAGCAAGGACCAGCGCGCTCTGATCGAGGACGATCTCAAGTCGGGCCGGTTGCGGTGCGTGGTGGCGACGTCGAGTCTCGAACTCGGAATCGACATGGGTGCGGTCGATCTCGTGATCCAGGTCGAGGCTCCGCCCTCGGTGGCCAGCGGTCTGCAACGCGTCGGCCGCGCCGGGCACCAGGTGGGCGAGACCTCGCGCGGCGTGCTGTTCCCCAAGCACCGCACCGATCTCGTGCACTGCGCCGTGACCGTCGAGCGGATGGTCGAGGGCCACATCGAGGCCCTGCAGGTCCCGGCGAATCCGCTCGACGTGCTCGCCCAGCAGACGGTCGCGGCCACGGCCCTCGAACCCGTCGACGTCGACGACTGGTTCGACACGGTCCGGCGCAGCGGGTCGTTCGCGAGCCTGTCCCGCGGGGTCTACGAATCGGTGCTCGACCTGCTCGCCGGCCGCTATCCGTCCGACGAGTTC
>NZ_AJVB01000275.1:0-5080 GCF_000278445.1 Rhodococcus sp. R1101 | reverse complement strand
AGCGGAGCCATCGCCGAGCCGGGCTTGGTGGCGGTGATGCCGGGCAGCGGCGAGATCATGATCGCGCCGGTCTCGGTCTGCCACCAGGTGTCGACGATCGGGGCCGAATCCGCGCCGATGACCTCGCGGTACCAGCGCCACGCTTCCGGGTTGATCGGCTCGCCGACGCTGCCGAGCAGACGGATCGACGACAGATCGTGGGCGTCGGGGATCTCGCGACCCCACTTCATGAAGGTGCGGATCAGCGTCGGGGCGGTGTAGTAGATCGACACCCCGTACTTCTCGATGATCTCGAAGTGCCGGTGCTCGTTCGGCGAGTTGGGGGTGCCCTCGTAGACGACCTGCGTGACCCCGTTGCTCAGCGGGCCGTAGACGATGTAGCTGTGGCCGGTGACCCAGCCGATGTCGGCGGTGCACCAGTAGACGTCCTTGCCGGGCTTGTGGTCGAAGACGTAGTGGTGGGTGTACGAGGCCTGGGTCAGATAGCCACCGGAGGTATGGATGATGCCCTTCGGCTTACCCGTGGTGCCCGAGGTGTACAGAATGAACAGCGGATGCTCGGAGTCGAACGGCTGCGCCTCGTGCTCCGGGGACGCCTTCTCGACGGTCTCGTGCCACCACAGGTCACGACCCTCGGTCCACTCGACGTCGATGCCGGTGCGCGCGACGACCAGCACGTGCTCGATCGACTTCGCGTCGGCGACGGCCTCGTCGGCGGCGTTCTTGAGCGGCGCGGCCTGGCCACGACGCCACTGGCCGTCGACCGTGACGAGCAGCTTGGCCTGCGCGTCGTCGATGCGCGACCGCAGCGCCGACGACGAGAAGCCGCCGAACACCACCGAATGAGTCAGGCCGAGGCGCGCGCACGCGAGCATCGTGACGATGGCCTCGGGGATCATCGGCATGTAGATCGCGACGCGATCGCCGGCGACCAGACCGAGCTCGGTGAAGGTGTTCGCGGCACGGGAGACCTCGGCGAGGAGGTCGTTGTAGGTCAGCGACCGGCTGTCGCCGGGCTCGCCCTCGAAGTGGATGGCGACCCGATCGCCGTTACCGGCCTCGACATGCCGGTCGACGCAGTTGTAGGCGACATTCAGCGCGCCGCCGACGAACCACTTCGCGAACGGAGCGTTCGACCAGTCGAGCACTTCCGTCCAGGGCTGTGCCCAGTCGAGTCGTTTCGCCTGCTCGTCCCAGAATCCGAGCCGATCGGCGTCGGCCGCGGCCTGCAGTTCCGGACCGGCGTTGGCCGTGGCGGTGAACTCCGGGCTCGGCGGGTACGCCTTCGATTCGTGCTCCTGGGCTGCGCTCGTCATGATGCGGGGCCTCTTTCCGGGTGGTTCCATTCGGGCTCTTGTGAGCGTAATCATCTGTGACCGGCACCGCACCGTTGCATCGATATGCAACCCCGTCACTTTCGCTCATCGGTCGAATTCGCGCGACGAACGGCATTCCGGCACGACCGGTGAACCTCTCGGCCGCTCGACGCGTGGGCGGCGGTACCGTCGTCGACGTGACCGACCCTCTTCAGCCTCTCGTCGACCTTCCGGGCGTGCGCGACGCCGCAGACCGCGCCCGCGACGCGCTCGCCGAGGTGCACCGGCATCGGACCAACCGGCGGGGGTGGGCGAACACCGCTGCGGAGGCATCGGTGCGGGCTGCACGTGCCTCTGCGTCGATCGACGGCGGGTCGACGGAACTTCCCCGACCGGGGGAGAGCGGAGACCCGATCCTGGCCGGAGCACTGCGGGTCGCGCAGGCGCTCGACGGTGATGCGCTCGGCACCATGGTCGCGACCTGGCGTCGCGCTCCGCTGCAGGCGCTCGCCCGTCTCCACCTGCTCGCCGCGGCCGATCTGGTGGACGACGCGGAGGACCTGGGTCGTCCGCGCACGGAACCGGGCGTCGCCGAGCGTCTCGACGGGCTCGCGCAACTCGTCACGGGCGGGACGAACGCCCCGGCGCCGGTTCTCGCGGCGGTCGTGCACGGCGAACTGTCCGTTCTGAAGCCGTTCGGTGTCGCCGACGGTGTCGTAGCGCGGGCGGCGTCCCGGTTGGTGTGCGTGGCGTCCGGACTCGACACGCACAATCTCGGCGTGCCCGAGGTGCACTGGATGCGCCGTCTGCAGGCCTACCGCGACGGTGTCGCCGGATTCGGGGCGGGAACCGTGGAGGGTGTCGGCGGCTGGGTGCTGTTCTGCTGCGGGTCGCTCGAGGCCGGGGCCCGTGAGGCCACGTCGATCGCGGAGGCTTTCGCCGGCTGAGTGGGGAGATGTCCCCACACGCGAAAGCGGGTGGCATATCGATCGAGATCGATTCCGCCACCCGCTAGCACGGGCGGTCCGAGTTACCATGCGTGCTGAAATGGGTTGTGATTCAACGGCCTCGGCGATGATCCGGGTATCGTCGATTCGTCCTCGCAACGGGTGCGGGGTACTTGTCTTCGAAAATCCGGAACTCGCAGGCCCACAACGCTTGTGCCCTTATAGTGGCATCGGCTTCGCGTGGGTACTCGGTGTCCGTGCTGGGAAGAACAGTCGGGAGATCGAATCTTCTCTTCCGATTCGGTCTTGGCCTTCCGTCCTTCCGTAACTCCTTTCTACCCCGTCCGGGAGATGTGGGCAAGCCCCCGACGTCATCACTTCGGTTCTGCTCTCGCGGCGAGTGACCCTGAGTGTCAACGCATCCGGTGTTCGGTCAGGCGACGCGTGGCACCCAGTATCAGTGCGGTCACACCGAGGGTGACGGCGAGCGTCGCCAGGGCACGCGGCGAGGGGCGGGCGCGCCGCCCGAGCGGCACAGGACGGGCGAAAATGAGAACGGGCCAACCATTTTCGGTGGCCGCCCGACGCAACGGACGATCCGGGTTGACCGCACGCGGATGGCCGACCTCCAGCAACATCGGCAGGTCGGTGGCCGAATCGGAGTACGCGTAACTGCGGGAGAGGTCGTAGCCGTATCGATCGGCGAGTTCGCGGATCGCGACCGCCTTCGCCTCTCCGAAACAGTAGAACTCGAGCTCGCCGGCATACCGTCCGTCGACTATGCGCATCCGGCTCCCCGTGCTGTGGGAGGCACCGAGTGTCCGCGCGATCGGAGTGACCACTTCCTGACCCGACGCCGACACGATGATCACGTCGTGACCACGGGCCCGGTGGTCGGCGATCAGATCCTTCGCCTCCGCGTAGACGAGCGGCGTCACGACGTCCTGCAGGGTCTTCTCGACGATGGATCCGACCTGCTCGACGTCCCAGCCCTTGCACATGTGTGCGATGTGTTCGCGCATCCGGTCCACCCGGGTCTGATCGGCCGCCGACAACAGGTAGAGGAGCTGGGCGTAGGTGCTCTGCAGCACGGCCCGGCGACTGAGGAGACCCTCTTCGAAGAACGGCCGGGTGAAGGCCAGCACGCTCGACTTGGCGATGACGGTCTTGTCGAGATCGAAGAACGCTGCGATGCGAGTCGCGTCCGGTGAGTCCCCCGTCGACGGGGCCGGTCGGGACGGATTCACGGACGTGTCGGTCACGATCACCACAATAGGTGCGCGCGGACTTCGAAGTGCCCGGCGCGCGGCGCGCCGGTGTTTGAAGTTGCAAGTAGTCGCGCCTAACGGTGTACTATCGCGAATGCCCGGGTCGATACTCGGGTTGTGGTCAGCCCGACCCCCCGGGGCTGAACGCAGACGGCCCTCGCCTCCTCCCCCCTGGCGAGGGCTGTCGCTTTGTCGGAGGTGGTTACCTGCCGATCCCCGTACCGTCCTTACACCCCGGATCCTGCGCAGCGACCTGCGAATGTCGCGGACGCGCCGGTTGTCCACAGCCCCCCGATTCATCCACAGGTAGGGCTTCCGGCACCGTTCTCGCGGCGTCCCGGACTCCGTGGCGCGGCAGCCTGTCGGGCATGAACGACATCCTCGGACTGGTCGACGATCCCGCGCTGGTCGCCGACCTCCGTCGCGTGGTCGCGGCGGCCGACCGCACGTTGCACGAGATGTCCGTGCCGGTGCCACGCAGAGCGTGGACCGACGCGCCCATCGTCGTCCTCGACGCCGCTGCTGCCGTGTCGTGCGCGGGTGGGTATCCGCGCCGCCCCGGTGTGATCCTCGTGTGCAGCGGAACCGCCGACCTGACGGAATGGCAGGCCGCCGCGACCGTCGGCGCCGAACACGTCCTCGCGCTCCCGTCCGAGGAGGTGGAACTGCTCTCGATCATCGCGGCCGCCGGCGAACCCTCGTCCGGTGCAGGCGTCGTCCTCGCGGTCGTCGGAGGGTGTGGGGGAGCGGGGGCGTCGACCTTCGCAGCCGCGCTGGCCTGGGCTGCCGGGCACGACGAGCGACGCGACACCCTGCTCGTCGACGCCGACCCGTTCGGCGCGGGACTCGATGTCCTGACCGGACTCGAGGAACACCCCGGTGTGCGGTGGTCCGGTCTCACCGTCGACGGAGGCCGGATCTCGGCGCGTGCCCTGCGCGACGCCGTGCCCGTCTGGTCGTCCGGCGTGGGAGTCCTGTCCACCGACCGCGAGAACAACGAACGGCTCACCGCCGGAGCCGCCGGGTCGGTCGTCGAGGCGGCGCGAGGAGCAGGAACGACCGTCGTGTGCGACGTGGGACGTAGCTTCGGCCCCGTCGCCGATGCGGTGATCACACTGGCCGACCTCACCGTTCTCGTGGTGCCGGCCCGTATCGGCGCGGTGCTCTCGGCTGCCCGGGTCGCCCGCACGCTCGCGGCCCGTGGCGAACCGGCAGGGGTCGTCGTCCGCGGACCTGCACCCGGTGGCCTGCGAGCCGCCGACGTGGCCGACGCGGTGGGCGTGGACGTGCTCACCGCGATGCGTCCCGAGCCCGGCCTGACGGAAAGGCTCGAACACGGCGGCCTGCGGTTGCGGCCACGGTCGCCGCTGCTCGGTGCGGCGCACGACGTGCTGGCGGCCGTCGGTGTCGACCACGCCGGTCGGAGGCGGGCAGCATGAGCGGGATCCTCGGAGACGAGCTCCTCGGCCGGGTCCGCGACCGGCTGGCCGACGAGGCGGGAGACCTCACCCCCGCCCGCGTCGCCGCCGCCCTGCGCGCCGAATCCGGT